>DATMEE010000045.1:0-7855 GCA_035557035.1 Phycisphaerae bacterium | reverse complement strand
TCAGCACGCCGTCCGCCTCGGAATCGAGCTTGCAAAGCAGCACCGGACTGGGCGTCTCGCTCATCAGCGCCGCGGCGAATGCCAGCAGGTCCAGATCATCGAACACGAAATCCCCATTCAGATCGCCCGAAGGCGCGATCGCATGGATGCCGTCGCCGTCCGGATCGAGCGTCGCCAGATCGTTCGGCGCCAGCCAGCAGGGTGCCATCCCGTCGTCAACCGCCTCGGTCGGCGGAAAAACCGCCATCAGCTCCGGCTGCGGCGTGTTGCCCCCGTTGGCCCACAGGTTGTAAAGCACCTCGCCCCGATCACCCTCCTGCGCCGCGTTCGGGTTGCGATCGCGAAGAAATTCGATGTATTCCCGCGACGCGGCCTCATAGAACAGCCGCACCCGCACGCCCGTCGCGTTCGGCGGGATCGGAAAGCGCGTCTCGTCCCAGAATTGCCCGTCCGCGTAGGTCGCATCGACAGGTGCCGCATTGATGGCAGAATACGCCGCGTTGGAAAACCCCCGCGGCGGGATGCGGTTGTCCTTCCAGACCTGGTTCGAGAGCGCCACGTGAAACGACGGCCCGGGCGGCAGCCCCACATCCGGGGCGAGATCGGGCCCCGGACCCACTTTTGCCTCGTAGACCTTGGTGCTGGCCGCGTCCAGCGTGTTCGTCGGCGCGTCGTAGGCCCCGTGCACCGCGACCGGCACGCCCGGCGTCGCGCACGCGTCGAAGAACTCCACGTTCAGCCATATCCGGCGCCCTTCGGGAAGGCCCGTCGGCAGCTTGTGTCCGGTCTGGTTCGTAACCCGCACGCGAAGCTGCGGCGTCCCGCCGGCATGTGTTTCCACGTCCACGGCCAAATCCGCCGCGCATCGAAGCATCTTGCGATTGCGGCCGATGCCTTCCTGCAGCGCCAGAACTCGATCGAAACTCAGTTCAAACGTGCCCTCGGGGCCGAAGGCCCTGCCGATCGCGTCCAGCACCCACGTCGCGGCGCCGTTCAGGAAGTGCCGCCCCAGATCGTCGCGCTGCGTCGACACAAATGCGCACATGTTCCCCTGCGACTTGGGCATGTGACAGTCCATGCACTCCGAAACCATCGGCTGCTGGGTGCCTCCGAACCGCCCCTCCATGTTCACTCCGCCCAGCGCGAATGCGCTGCGCAGCCATTCGCTGTAGGTTCGCTGCTGGGGAAACATGTGATATTTGTTGCTCGTCGGCTCGATCCGGCCGGGGTTGTCGAAATCAAACGCGAACCGGTCTTCCGCCGCGTTGTATAGGAAATGCGGAGTGCTCACGTCGTGGCACGAAGCGCAAATCTCCGAACCACGAAAAAAAGGGGAGTCAAACGTGGGCTGGGAATAAAACGAATTGTGAAACGGCGTGCAGCTCACCGCCGGAGGCGTCGTCTGATTGGGAGGCAGCGCGCTGATCGGAAACGGACCGCGCAGCCGCGTCACCGGATCGATCACGAATCCGCCGTTGCCCCCATGCCCGAATGATCCCATCAGATCCATCGATGGAATCGGCGCATGGTCGCCCAGATCGCCGAGGATCTGAGCCTCGGGCGGCGGGGAATCCGGTCCGCCGAAGGGATCGACCGACCGATGGCACACTGCGCACGACACCCCTTCTCGGTCCCCCCACTCGATGGCCGAGCCGTCCGTCGGCGTCGCCCGACCCTCGAGCCATCCCTGTGGCACGTGGCAGCGCAGGCACGTGTCGCCGATGCCCGGCGCGTCGTGCTCCGCGATGTCCAGCGCCGCGTAGAACAGCGGATCGCGGGCCGACTGCGACATCAGGCTGCCATCCCAGTCGACCCGATTGTTCGGCTCGCCCCCGTGGCAAGACCCGCACTCATCCGGAGATTGAATGAAATCCGTGAGCTGATTCGGCTGGGTGCCGCGAATGTAATAATTCGCCACGCTCGTGGGCAGGGGAATCGCCGCCCCGCGCGGACCCCCCGCGGACGCCAGACCCGGAAATAGAAATATGAACGCGCAGACACACCGCGGTATGAACGACATCGCCGCTATTCCCCTCTATGTGACCGTCCTCTCACTCACGCGCCTCGCGCGCCAGGATCGGCCAACCTCCCCTTCGAAGGGCATATGGTACCGGACCGCCGCGGATGATTCAAACAATTCGGTCGCGCACGCTCTTAAAAGACATTGGATTAGGAAAAGCCTCAGCAGACTTCTAGACGTGCAACTCGACGACGTTCTGATCCGTCAGCACGTGGCCCCCCGTCACCTGCTGCCCGTCGTGAACCGTCCCGCCCCAGATTCGCGCCGTCTTCAGTTTCGCCGCCAACTCGTGATGTATGTGTTCGGCCATATCCTGCACCGTGCTGCCGACCGGAAGAATGAACGGCGCCTCCTTATCCGCCGGCTTGCCCGGCTTCTTTGCATAGACCCGGACGACATCCAGCAACTCAAACAAATCCGCGAGCATTTCCTTGAGTCCCTCGCCGGACTTCGCGGACACCGGCCGCATTTTCAGATCGCTCCCGACCATCTCCTTGAATGTGTCAAAATTGTCTTTCGCGCCGCTCACGTCAATCTTGTTGGCGACGACCAGCACGCGCTTTGCCATCACGGCGGTCTCAAGCGCATCGAGATCGCGTTTTTCAATGTCGTCCTCCTCGGCGTCTGCAATCGAAACGACGGAGCCGGCCTGCATTCGCTGCGCCTTCAGCAGATTCACCGCCTGCTCGAATTGATCGATCAGCTCGATCGCAGCAAGATCGACCACGATGAGGATCACGTCCGCCCGGCGCAGCGCATGCAACATCCCCCCTTGTGCCTGGCCCTCCATCATCGGCGGCATGTCCACCAGTTGAATCGGCACGTCCTCATGATGCGCCATCCCCGGCACGGCCGCATGGGTCGAAAAGGGAAATTCAGCGATCTCCACCTTGGCATTGGTCAATGCGCCGATGATCGAACTTTTTCCGACATTCGGGGCGCCCAGAAGCACGACCTGGCCCGCGCCCTGACTCGGCACGTTGAAGATGTCATGCGTCTGACCCCCGGATTTTGGCGCCCGCTGAAGCTCGTCCCGCGCCGTCTTGAGCTTCTGCTTGATCTGTTGCTGAAGCTTCTCGCTGGCCTTGTGTTTGGGAACCAGCCGCAGCATCTCCTCCAGCGCGGCCACGCGTTCCGGCCCTTGCGAAGCCGCGCGATAGCGATCCTCCGCTTTCTTGTATTGAGGCGTGGCATTAATCGCCATAAATGACCTGACCAAAACTGCAATCGCGATTCGGCCGGAGGCGATTGACGGCATTGCGCTCCGGCCCGAGATAAACGGCAACATTGCCCTTCGCCCCGAAGCGGGCGGCGGCATGTAGTCCCGGCGCGCCGGGATGAAGCGAAGCGGAACCCGTGGGTACGTTGATCCTGAACAACGTCCGCCCTGACGGAGCGGCGGAATTGTACTTATGACAGAGCTTTAGCACTTGTGGACATCTCACGCTATTTCCGTTGAGTTTCAGGGATCAACTGATTTCAGTCAAAGCCGCCCTTCGCCTTCGTCCGAATGGGCGCTGGCGGCCCATGGGCTATAATGTCGATTAACGATGGATTCGCACCTTACAATCCGACATTGTGCCGCATGAAGGAGCTCGCGCCGCAAGCCGTCCCTTCTTCCTTCCTACCAGATTTTTGTCATCCTTCTCCGAAGCTCGTTCTCGTGCTCTGCGCGCTCTGGCTCGCGGCTGCCTGCTTCGCCCTCCTGCGCGGCCCCGCGATGGGCGATCACGAGGTCATCGTGGCCCAGATCGCCAAACAGACTCTCCAGACCGGCGACTGGCTCGTGCCCCATTACCTCGACACGCCGTTTCTCGTGAAGCCCCCCCTTGCTCCCTGGATGGTCGGGGCGGTTTCGACGGTCGCTGACGGCGTCGGCTCGCTCTGTAGAACCACCCCGGCGGCCACGCCGGTCAGCGCGCTCACCGCCCGCCTTCCCTCAGTTCTGGCGACGCTCGTCACCATCCTGCTTCTCTATCGACTCGGCGCCTCCATGTTCGGAAGGTCGACCGGATTCCTCGCCGCCGCGATCTTCGCGAGCAGCCTCGGAGCGCTGCTCTTCGCTTTTAATGCCACTGCCGAGGCACTTCTCACCCTCTTCTGCACCTGGGCCGTGGCAGAGTTCTGGTGGGCCGCCACCGCCATGACGCCGCGCGGCCGGCGGCGACACCTCTTTCTTTTCTACGTCGCCTTCGGCCTCGCCATGCTCGCAAAAGGTCCGATGCCGCTCATTCTTGTCGGTCCGCCCCTCGCACTCTGGTGGTGGCTCCATCGCCCCATCGAGCTGGTGGTCTCCAATGGCGTCAAATCACTCCCCGCAGCGATCCGGCTCGGCGCATCCGAATTTCTTCCGCGCCTCCGCGGCGCCCTGACTCAGCTTGGCCTCTGGTGGGGCTTTCCCCTCTTTCTCGCCATGTTCCTCCCCTGGATGATTTTGGTCAGTCGACAAATTCCCGCGGCATGGGCGCTTTGGAATTATGAGTACCTTGATCGGCTCCGCGGCGACTATCCCGGTTCCGAAACGGGCCAATATTACTACTACCTTCCGCTTGTCATCGGTCTTACCGTTCCGTGGGCGCTTTCCTTCCCCGAAGCCGTCGCCGCTCCCTTCCTCCGCCGATACGCCGGCGAACGGCGTCCGCTTCTCTTTGCGTGGACTTGGGTTTTCTGCGGTGTCATCATCACGTCGCTGATGAGTTTCAAGAAGTCATACTATATTGTTCCGATCCTTCCGGGGTGCGCCCTGCTGCTGGCGCCGGTCATTCGCGAGTTTTTTTTCCGCGTGCGCCAAGCCTCGCCGCGCCGCATGCACGCCGCTCTCGCTCTCATTCTATTGATCTGGATCGTCGTCTGGGTGGTCATGTTCTTCGTTGTCGGTGGTCTCTACGAGGAAGTCTGGCATGGGAGGGTCGCAGCGATCGCGCCCTGGTGCGCCGCCGCGATCACGCTCGCCATCGCCGCCGTCGGACTCCTTTTCATTCGCGGACGCCGCATGGCCGCCTTGCTCGGGCTTGGTGGCACGTCAGTGGCATCCTTCGTGCTTGCCTGGTGCATGGTCGGCCCCGCCGTTGACAATCTCGACGACCCGCTTGCCCTGGTCAGCCGCCTGCAGACCGCCAATGTTCCGCAGGACGCCGCGATCTACTGGGCCGGCAACCGTCCCGACGGTCGCGTCGCCTTCTACGGAAATCGAAACCTCCGCCAGGTGGTGGACCCCTACAAACTGATCGTCGAGCACGCCGACGTCGCGGACAACGACGAGCTGCGCATGTTCGTCGCCGGAAAAATCTGCAACATGCTCAAGGCCGACGAGACCGTTTACATTGTCTTCCAGCGCGAGCAGATCGTCCTCCTGCGCATATTTTACAACCCGCCGATGCACGAGCTTTTCAGCATCGACCGCGGCCGGCCCGGCCTGGACGAGGACGATTGGGTTGTCGTGACCAACCAATCGGGCCTCCGCGATCATTTGGCTGCTACCAGCGATTCCCCTTCAAATAACCGAACCTCTCCGGTAAACTGACTAACCGCCGTTCAGTGATTTGAGGCGACTCGCTTTTCCCAGAATCTCATGCGGCCGGTCGCACCGCCGTCTCAACGGCTCATCATGGAGGATCTCGCCCGTGACGTCCCACTCCAACCCAAATCAGAAACCCGTCGGCGTCGTCATCACGGTCGTCATCGTCGCGGCCTGCGCCTGGGGCATCTACGCCTGGAAATACACCGAGACGCCCGCCGTGGTCAGCGCCGATGCCGACAAAAACGCCGCCTCGCAGGAAACATCCACGAACGACGAGAGGCCCGCTCCGATTGATTCCGCGGTCCCCGACCTCGGATCGAGCATGCGCGCCAACGCGCCCGTCTCGGTCGACGACGACATGTCCGAAGCCGCCCCGGTTACGACCCCTACCCTTCAGCCCGCCGCCGCACTCGATCGTCCCGCCGACAATGATGCCGCGAACATGTCACCTGCTCCCGCTGAATTCGGCGACAATGCCGCCCGCGCCCTCAAGACCGGCCGCGATGCACTGGCCTCCTCCGAAGTGGTCAAGGCACGCGCCGCCCTCTCTCGCGCCCTCGCTCTCGGCGTGCAGGACTCCGATCAGGAGTTCATCCGCCGAGAGTTGGAGGAAATCTCTCAAAACCTCGTGTTCGGCCGCGCCGCCTCGCCCGGCGATCCGCTCGTCACCATGCACACCGTGAAGAGCGGCGAAAACCTCTTCGCCATCGCCGCAACGTACAAGATTAGCGAAGACTTCATCCTCACGCTCAATGGCCATAAGGATCGTGACATGCTCTGGGCCGGCATGAAGCTCAAGGTCGTTCGCGGCCCCTTTTCTGCCAAAATCTACAAGGCCGCCCATCGGATGGACATCTACCTGGGCGACGTTTATGTCCGCAGCTTTCCCGTCGGCCTCGGCACGGACAGCGGCACGCCCACCGGCGACTGGATCATCCAGAAGAAAATCCCCAACCCTGACTGGTCCGACCCGACCAGCGGCCGTTACTACGCTGCGAATGACGCCGAAAACCCGATCGGCGAGCACTGGATCAGCCTCGAGTGCGTGAGCGGCGAGTGCATGGGCCGCATCGGCTTCGGCATCCACGGCACCATCGACCCGCAAAGCATCGGCGCCGATCGTTCGATGGGTTGCGTCCGCATGTCGGCCGATGACGTGGCACTTGTCTACAATTTGCTCGTCCACAAGCACTCGCGCGTCACCATCCTGCCATAGCGCCAATACCGCTCGGCGATCGCGCGCTCGCAGGCCTCATAATTCCGCCATTCCGGCTCTCAAACCAACCTCTCCTCCTCGAATGTCCGCTATTATTGCCGCTCGGCCAACCCTTCCATCTATAGGACCCACCCCCGCGGTCCGATCTTCTCTCCGACCGGCATGATGCCGGCGCGTTGCACACGGACCACGGATCGGTATTCATGGACCTTGCCAGCCTCATCGGAATCATCCTCGGATGCACATTCCTGGGCATCGTCGGATTCGAGGCCTCCCACGGCCACTGGATGATGTTCTATTCGCTCGAAGGCGTCCTCATGGTCTTCGGAGGCAGCATGAGCGTCTGCTTCATGGCCATGCCGATGGAGAAGATGAAATGCGCCGCCGGCTATTGCCGACGATTCCTTTTCGCGAAGGGCGTGAGCACGACCGCCGTCATCAAGATAATCCTGGACATGGCCGACAAGAGCCGCCGCGAAGGCATCCTCGCCCTCGAAGGAGAGTACGAGCGCATCAAGAAGATTGACCCGTTCCTCGCCGCCGGCACGCGCATGGCGATCGACGGCGTCGAAGCGGGTGACATCGAGACGACCATGCGTCTCGAAATCATGGCCATGCAGGACCGGCACAAGGCCGGCAAGAAATTCTTCGACCTCATCAAACTTTATGGACCAGGCTATGGCTTGGTGGGCACGCTTGTCGGGCAGGTCGGCATGTTCGGCAACCTGGCCGGCGGCGACGTCGGACAAATGGGCAAGAGCCTTGCCGTCGCCGTGTGCGCGACGATGTACGGCACGATTCTGGCGAACGCCGTCGCCGGGCCGATGGGCGACAAGCTGGCGCTCCGCTCGTCGGAGGAGATATTGAATCGAGAGCTGATGCTCCAGGGCATTCTCTCCATCCAGTCAGGCGACAACCCGCGCGTGACGCTCGACAAGATCGGCGCCTTCCTCCCGCAGGCCAGCCGGTCAAAGCTCAAGCTCGCCGCGTAGCGTCCGCCGTCTCGGCGGACGGAGATTTCCCGGGTGCCATGCCGACGGCGTTTGCTTCGACATGAATCCGTAAGAGACACTGAATGAGCGACCACAAGGACAAGGAA
>DATMEE010000044.1:0-7244 GCA_035557035.1 Phycisphaerae bacterium | reverse complement strand
ATGGGGGAAGTGCCCGGCAAAACCTGCCCGCGCGCGGCGCGCGACGGAGCAATAGGGCCGGAGCGTTCATGAAGTTATCGGAATCCGCGAGAAACGCGCTTGATAATGCAAGGACAGTGGCGAACGAATGAGAGCGCCGCGAAACCGCATTGCGGAGGATCCGTGTTGATCCGGCGGATTTTGCAGTGCGTTCATGCTCACCAAGCTTGCCTCGGCAAATTCGGCGCGGGGCGACGGGACTTGCCTGGCCGTTGCGGTGCGCATCGAAATTGTCTGTATTTTTTCTCCGCGACCGGATAACCAGAGATTCAGTCGCGTCCGCTGAGACCCGATATGTGCGACGGAAGTCAAATCGGACTTCCCGGCGGACCACGGAACGGTCCGGCGATCGGCATCGACGGAACGGAATCCATGACCACCGCCCGCAAATCAAAGCGAATCACGATCGCGGCCCTGTCGATCGCCGTTTTTGCGATCTTTGGCGCCGGCTGTGGGCCCAAAGAGCACGAGCTCAACGCCTTCGTTCACGATTGGGAGGCAACGACGACGGGAACTGAGCACGTCGTCGAGCCGCCAGACGTCATCGAGATTACCTCGCCCACCGCGACCGAAATCGACGGCGAAACCCACGCCGTTGGTGCCGACGGCAAGGTGACCCTTCGCCTTCTCGGCCAGGTGAAAGTCGCCGGCCTGACGCCGGTGGAGATTTCCCGCAAACTCGAGAAGCTCCTCGCGACCTACTACGTCGAGCCGACGGTGACCGTTCGAATGATCACCACGTCCAGCAAGCGAATTTACGTCTTCGGACAGGTCGCCCGGGGCGGCACGCTGCCATTCACCGGCCGCGATACGGTCCTCAGTGTCCTGTCCGAGGCACAGCCGACCTACCTGGCATGGAAGGACCAGATCAAGCTCATCCGTCCAAGCCACAAGGACAAAAAGCGCCACGTCATCACGGTCAACGCCTACAAGCTGATGGAGCAAGGCGATCTCTCGCTGAACATGATCATGCAGGAAGGCGACGTGCTGTACGTGCCACCGTCGCCGCTCGCGTGGGTCGGCCTGCGTGTGCAGGAAGTGCTCTTCCCGATACAGCCGGTGGCCCAGACGATCATCACGCCGGGACAAACCAAGGTTTCGTATGACTCGCTGTATGGAAGCGACAATGACTAGGCGCGGCCTCTGCGTCGCGATGGAGGCAGGAATCATTTAATGCAGCACCATCACCACATCGACGAATTCTCCGTGACCGACGTGCGGCACACGCTCCAGGAAATGGGCCGCGTGCTGATGGCCCGGAAGTGGTTTTTCCTGTTTCCGTTCTGCATCGTCTCGTCCATCGCCTGCATCTGCTCGCTCTACGCCCCGCGGCAGTACAGCGCGTCCACCGTGATCAAGCGCGAGCACGACCCGGTGTTCGCCAGCCTGCGGCGGAAAAACTGGAACAAGGCGTACGACGACGTGCGCGCCCGCATGTCCGCCGATCTCACCGACCCCGCCTTTGTCCGAAAAGTTCTGGATCGGGCGAACCTGCCCGTCGGCGCCGAACGCTTTGGCGACGGCACCATGTCACCCGGGGGCGACGCCACTCGTAATTCGCTCGCAATGCAGATCGCGTCGGGCCTGTCGGTCAAAATGCTCGAGGCCAGCGAGAGCCGCGACGTGATGCGCATCACGCTCACGTTGGCCGATCACTCGCGCATTCCTGAAATACTCAAGCTTCTCCGCGAGAGCTACATGGAGCATGCCCGCGTCGAGACCATCGCGGTCATGGAAAACGTCCACCAGTTTCTCAAGGCCGAAGCCTCCCGCTGCGAGGCGGACATCGCACGCATCGGCGGCCGCGTCCGCGAAATGGAGGCGAAGTACCCTGGCGTCGATCCCCTCGCGATCGATCCGTTGGCCGCTGAGAGAACCGCCCTGATCGTGGAACGAATCGACCTTCGCCGCCGCCTCGACGATCTCACTGCCCGGCGATCCCAGCTTGAGGGTCGCATGGTCGCGGCCCGAGGATCGGCCGAGAGCGAATCCGCGCAGGCGCCTCGAATGATCGAGGAGCCGAATCCTCGCTACGCCGAGTTGCTGAACGAACTCAAGGGGCTGGAAGAAAAACTGATCGCCTGCCGCACGCGCAAGGGCATGACCGAAGCGCACCCGGAAGTGCGCGCCGCACGAGCAATGATGGAGGAGCGCGGGCTGGAACTCGCCCAGACTCAGCGTCTGATCCTGACGCCGGAAAAATCCGCGTCAGGCGCTGACTCCCAGAAATCGCTCGGCGAACTTGAACGCGAGCTTGCCGAAACATTAGAGAATGCGGCGCTACTCAAGTCGCGGAGCGAAGCCGTGGAAACACGCCTCGCGGAAGTCGAGGCGCTTCGAATCCTCTCGGTCGAACAGCGAACTCCGTTCATGGAATTAAGCGAACAGAAAAGGCGACTCGAAGCCGGATTGGCTGATTGGCGGGGCGAAATCGCCCCGATCGAGAATGCCCTTTATCTCGAGGGATCGGGGCGCAGCATCCATTTCGCAACAGTCGAGGAACCCGGTTCGGCGATGAAGCCCGTCTCGCCGGACGCATTACTGGTGCTGGCGATTTGCTTCGGCATCGGGCTTGGCACGGCCGTGCTGACGGTCGTGACTGTCGAATTGTGCGACCGCTCCTATCGAACCGTGAAGCAGGTCACGACGTCGTTGGGCCTGCCGCTCATCGAGAGCATCGATGAAATCGTCACGCCCCTCGCATTCCGCCGGCGGCTGGTGCGCGGCATGCTCGTCACCCCGATTCTCGGCTTCATTTTTGTTGTAATGGTCTCCTTGTCCGGGCTCATGGCGTATTACAGCCTGGAACGGCCGGAGGACTACGCCCGAATGCGGGGCCGCGCCACGCACGTCAGCGAACTATTTGCGCGTCAGGGCTGATCACGTCATAAACGAGAAAACGACATGGGTCGAATTGCAGAAGCACTAAGAAAAGCGCAGACCGAGAAAGCGGGCCGCTCGACTCTCGGCATCGGTCCTGCCTGGGCGCAGGCCGGACTCGCCGCCGAAGCCGGTGAACCCGGCCTGGACGCGCATCGACCTGGGCGACGCAGCATGGGGTTCAAGTCGGAGCGGTCGGCGCCGGTGATCGATCCACCGGATCAAGCTTCCGATGTCCATATGCCGCCGCCGTTCTGGGATGTTCATCCGACCATCATGACGGTACGCGAACGATCGTCTCCCATAACCGAGCAATATCGAGCCGCGCGGACCTGGCTGCTGCGCCGTTCCGCGCCTTCCGGCAAAAACTGCGTCGCGGTTACCAGCAGCGTCGCGCGCGAGGGCAAGAGCGTCACCACGGCAAATCTTGCCGCGATCATGGCTGAGGTGCGGCACATGAAAGTGCTGGCCATCGACTGCGATATCCGGCAGGGATCGCTGGCGAGGCTTTTCAGGATTTCGAATGAGCCGGGGATTTCGGAAGTGATGGCAGGGCGGGCCACGCTCGCCTCGGCGATTCAGACGACGCCGTTGGGCAATCTGTTCGTGCTGCCGGCTGGGGAGTGCCACGACATCAACTCGACCGAACTGCTCAATTCGACGGCCGCGTCGACGATGTTCGCCCAGATCCGCGACAGGTTCGATTACGTGCTGGTCGATACTCCTCCTGTGCAATGTCTGTCCGACGTCGGCGTGATCGGCGCTCTTTGCACCGGCCTGATCCTCGTGGTCAGGATGAACAAAACGCCCGCGCATCTGGTTCGGCAGTCGGCCCACTGGCTGCAGGCCAACAATCTCAACATCCTCGGTTGCATCGCGGCCGACTGCAGCGCGCGCGGAGCGCGATACGAATACGATGTCAACGGCGGCGATTGATCCCGGCTCCAGACTTCGTGAACCGCCGGTCCGATTCCCTCACCATCCCATTCGAGTTGTTTCGTTTGATCCGTCACAAAGCGACGCGTGGCGCGGCTATGTCGATGGCCATCCCGACGGCACGCTTTTTCACGGGCTGGATTGGAAGCAGGCTGTCGAACGCTCGTTCGGCCATCGGTTTCAGGGCTTTCTGGCGCACCGCAATGAAAAAATGGCGGGAGTGCTGGCGCTCTACGAAGTGCGCAGCCTGTTTGCCGGCCGCATCCTGGTGAGCGTGCCCTATGCGACTTATGGCGGCATTCTGGGCGACGACGAGTCAACCTGCGGAGCGCTTTTCCAGGCGGCCACCGACCTGTGCCGCCGCCGCGGCGCTCGCTCCATCGAGCTGCGTTCTTCGCGGGAAATGATCGACTCCCTGCCCGTGTCGCACTCTCATGCGACGTTTGTCCGCGAATTGCCCGCGCGTAAGAATGACGTTGACGCGATACTCCCGCGCAAGGCCCGCGCCGCCGCCCGCCGCGCCGGCGAGAAACACGATCTCGTCTGCGAGTTCGACAACGCCGCGATGCCGACGATGTGGGACCTCTATTCGAGGTCCATGCGCCGGCTCGCGTCTCCGAATTATCCGCGGAAGTTTTTCGACGAGCTGGCCGCCGCCTTGCCTGACCGACACATCGTTCAAATCGTGCGATGCCACGGTAGGGCGGTGGCGGGGCTGCTGAGCTTCCTCCATCGCGACAGGATGATGCCGTATTTCGTCGGCCTCGATGAGCGGGCCGACGTGTATGGCCTGAGTCATTTTCTATATCTGGAATCGATGCGCTGGGCGGTCGAGCGCGGCCTTCGCGTCTATGACTTTGGACGCTCACGGATAGACAACCCCGGACCGTTCGAGTTCAAGCGCTTGTGCGGCTTCGAGCCGACCCCTTTGGGTTATCAGACGTACGTCGCGCCAGGACGAATTGCGGCGGACCTTTCGCCAACTTCTGCACGCTGGTCGGCCGCGCGGCGTATCTGGAAGTTCATGCCGCTGGCGATGACCCGTCCACTGGGCGGCTGGATTTCAAAATCGATTCCGGGATGAAAGGTCAGCGAGTGCCCCGTCGCCGAATTCTGTATTTGACGAATCGCGTCCCCTATCCACCGGACAAGGGAGACCGCATTCGCACGTTTCACCAGGTCGAATATCTCTCACGCGACAACGACGTGTACTGCGCCTGTTTCGCAAACTCAGCCCGCGAGCGGAACCA
Organism: Phycisphaerae bacterium; assembly: GCA_035557035.1. Lineage (GTDB taxonomy): Bacteria > Planctomycetota > Phycisphaerae > UBA1845 > UTPLA1 > JADJRI01. The sequence goes on along the minus strand of DATMEE010000044.1, from coordinate 2,139 downwards.
CGTCTTGAAACTCCGAGAGTGGTGCGAGGATGTCGTCTCGGTGCCGTGGAATCCGTTCAAAGGCGCGGCACACGGGCTCATCCCCTGGCTGCGTGGATACCCGATGACCCAAGCAGTGTATCGCTCGCCCGAAATGGATCGGCGTCTCCAGGCGTGGAATCACAAGATCAAGTTCGATGCAGTCGTGGCGTTCTCATCGATGATGGCGCCTTATGCGAAGCTGGTTTTGGCTCGGCGCCGGGTGCTCGATCTCTGCGACGTGGACAGCGAAAAATGGCTCGATTACGCGCGAACCGCACGCTTTCCGGCGTCAGGGCTATGGCGATCCGAGAGCCGCCGGGTCCGGCGCGAAGAGGAGCGTTGTCTTCAGGAATTCGACGCCGTCACGCTCATCACCCCGGCGGAGCGCGAGCTGCTGATCGATGTGCCGGGGTCGGAGAAGATCGAGGTCGTTGCAAATGGAGTCAAGTCTACTGGCGGTGCCTTACATCCGGCATCTGGGCGCGGCCCGGTCGTCGGATTCCTCGGCAGCATGGACTATATCCCGAATGTTCGGGCGGTGGCGTGGTTCGTGCGGCACGTGTGGCCTTTGATTGTCGCTAATTCCCCTGCGGCTCGATTCATCATAATCGGGCGAAATCCCGTGCGCGACGTGCGGGCGTTGCAACAACATCGCGGTGTCACCGTAACCGGAGAAGTCGACGACATAGACGCGTACCTTTCCGAATGCCGCGTCGTCGTCGCGCCGCTTCCGATTGCCCGCGGCATCCCCAACAAGGTGCTGGAGGCGATGGCCGCGCAGCGCCCGGTGGTCGCCACGTCCATGGTCGCACGAACGCTAGCGGCCGAACCGGGCATCGATTGGGAAATCGACGATGCCCCACAAGACTTCGCGCAAAAGGTGATGACTCTGATTTCCGATCAAGCCCGCTGCAATACAATCGCCGTGAATGGCTATCGCTTCGTGAAGCGCCATCACTGCTGGGACAAGGAGATGTCGCGGTTCGAAGAAATCGTCTTCGGAGCACGTCCCGCGACAGCCGAATCGCTTCGCGCCGGGGCGCACTTTCTGCGCGAAACGTCGAACAATTCGCGGGTTGCCACGATAGCCCCGGCGTTCGCCCGGCAGGGCGCTTGATCCTTGCCAGAGGCGCGGATCGCCCAGCGATCAAGCCCCTGGTCTGCAGACGCTGTATACCCTCCGGCCCGGCAGGGCCGGCGAGGCTTATCGAACGGCTCGCAATCTCGATCCAACGACGCCCGATTTCAGTTTCACCCCGCGCCGCACGATACATCCTTATCAGACGACGATCGGACGGTCTCGCCGCCGTTCCACCATGGACTCTAATGCAGTGTGTATCCGAGCGAGCGTGCGGCCTGTTGGATGTTGCGCCTATCCCGCGCGCGGATTTCCACCACGGCCCCAAGTCTCAATTACGAAGCAGCTCAAACTTCCCAGCCATCATTGATTCGGGACAAGCCAATGAGACGCCGGCTCCGCGCAGCCGCCCGCGAACGGTACTGGTCATCGCCAGCCGCTTTCCGCCCGTCGCAACCGTTGGCGCAATTCGAATCCGGAAATTCGTCAAATTCCTGCGTGAGTTTGGCTGGCGGTCCATCGTATTGACCGGACCGGTCCCCGAATCCGCTGCCGCCGATGTTGCCGACCCCGCTGATTGCGAGAATGTTCCCGCTGATGTCCCGGTGTATCGGCCGCGCGCAGCAACATGCTCTCAACCGGCGGACGCCCGCCCCGCGTCGCCGATCCGGCACTGGTGCAAACAGCGATTCGGCTGGCGCATCGATTCCCTTGTCCGGCAGCTCTCCCAACCGGATCGGGGAATCTGGCGGTCTCCAAGTGCCGTGGCGATGGCCCTACGCCTGCACCAGCGCTATCGCTTTGACGCCATCTTCTCCAGCGGTATGCCGTTCAGCGACCACCTTACGGCACTTGCCGTCCGCCGCCTGATCTGCCGGCCGTGGATCGCGGACTTTCGCGACCCCTGGGTGGAATACGTTCATTGGCCGCAGTGGAACGGCGGTTTGTCTCGGCGATTTGCCCACTGGGCGGAGAGCACGGTCATTCGCCATGCCGCAGGCGTGGTCAGCGTGAACGACCACATGACCGCCCGCTTCGTG
>DATMEE010000043.1:0-2814 GCA_035557035.1 Phycisphaerae bacterium | reverse complement strand
AGCTCGCCGGGCGCGCCGTTGCGGGAGGACGTGGACGGCAGCGGCCGGGTGGACATTCTGGATGCGTTCGTGCTCGCCAGGCGGATCGACGGGGGGGCGGGCGTGTCTGAGTCGTTTGATCTGACCGGCGACGGGCAGGTGAATCGCTTCGATGTCGATGCCGTGGCGATGGCGGCGGTTCGGTTGAAGGGAGGTGCGTGATGGCGCGGATTACGACGGCGGGTATTTTGTCGGCGGCGGTGCTGAGCGGCGGGATCTGGGCCCACCGTCACGCCACTGCAAGTGCACCTCCGCCTCTTCCGACGAATAGCTCTGAGGCCTTCGACTATTTGCGCAGCGTGCGTTTCATCGCTGTGGACGTGTTCGTCGATTCGGGCACGATTCCGCTGGCAGCGTATCAGTTCGAGTTTTCGGCTCCGGGCGGCGGCGCGAGCATCGTCGACATCGAGGGCGGCGAGTCGGCGGCCTTCACGTCGCCGCCGTATTACGACCCCGAAGCGCTAATGCAGGGGCGGATTATTGTCGGGGCGTTCAATACCGGCGACGAGTTGCCGAGCGGAAAAACACGCGTGGCGCGGATGCATCTTCGGGTGGAAGGGGAACCCGTTGCTGAGTTTTCCGTCCAACTCACGGTGGCGGGAAATGTGAACGGGGACCAGATAGACGCAAGTGCGTCGGTCGCGCGAGCGGTTAGTGAAAGCTAAACGCCTAAGAGTCAAGAACGCGAAAGCGAAGAGACGAGGAATGAAGATGAAAACGAAAATCGTGGCTGTCGCAGCTTCTTTGGCCGGAATTCTCGCGGCGATTATTTTCCTGCCGATGTCCTGTACTTCGCGCGCCGAGCGTGAAAAACAGGTAACTGTGCAGGCGAAAGGCGAAAACCAGCCGGAGAAAGCGCCTGCCAATCTGACGCCGGAGGATTCAAAAAAACTCGCTGCACTTGGCTATTCGATGACGCCGAGTGAGGCGGGTATTCCCTATAACCCAGACAACTCTTCGGGCCAGCAGGGCGGCATCTTCGGCGGAGGCGGGGGCCAGGATTCGGAAAAAGGGGACACTGCTTGGTTTTCTCTTGCCGAAGGAGATGAGAATGCACCTCGTCTTTGGTATGACCTTCGATCGCCACTCCCGGTGCGCGAAGGAGTAGTTGGACCGCGATTCAATCAAGGTGGTCGCCGGGGATCAGCCCGGGGCATTCGAACTGTGTCCTTTCACAAAGAAGAATTATGGATCATACAAAAGCCCGAAACCACTGCGCTGGCCGGTCCAGATGCGCCCGGCACCGGCGCCCTACTGGCGACGGTTCCCGGTGAAACCAAAAAAGTTTCCGTGCCGCTGAAGCACACCGACGTGCAGGCCCACATCAGCGCTTACATCGCCACAGTCGATGTCACCCAGAAATACGAGAATCCCTACGACGCCAAGATCGAGGCGGTGTACGTCTTTCCGCTGCCCGAGAACGCGGCGATCAACGAGTTCATCATGACCATCGGCGAGCGGCGCATTCGCGGGATCATCCGCGAGCGGAAGGAGGCCGAGCAGGTGTATCACGAGGCCCGCGCCCAGGGGCACATGGCCTCGCTGCTCACGCAGGAGCGGGCCAACGTCTTCACGCAGAAGGTGGCGAACATCGAGCCGGGCAAGACCATCGACATCAACATCAAGTATCTGCACACGTTGGCGTATGACGACGGCTGGTATGAGTACGTGTTTCCGATGGTGGTGGGGCCGCGCTACAACCCGGCGCACACCACGACGGGCATCGACGCCGTTGCCCGCGGGCAGGCCGGGGCGTCGAAGCAGCCGACGGCCGTCGAGTATCTCAAGCCCGGCGAGCGCAGCGGCCATGACATCGCCCTGACGCTGGATATTGATGCGGGCGTGGCGGTGGAGGATGTGCGTAGCGTCAATCACGTGATCGAGACGAAACAGGAGGACCCGGCGCGCACGAGCATTCGGCTCAGCGCGATGGATGCGATTCCAAACAAGGACTTCGTGCTGCGATACAAGGTGGCGGGCGACCGGCTCAAGACCGCGCTGCTCACCCACGAAAGCGACAAGGGCAGGTATTTTTCCCTGATGCTCTATCCTCCGGACGATCTGACCAATCTTGCTCGCGCGCCCATGGAGATGATCTTCGTCATCGATTGCAGCGGCAGCATGAATGGCCAGCCGATCGCCCAGGCCAAGGCGGCGGTCGCGGCGGCGCTGCAGCAACTGCGGCCGGACGACACGTTTCAGATCGTGCAGTTCTCCGATACCGCGTCGCAATTCGGCGCGGCGCCGCTGGCGGTGACGCCGCGGAACATTCAGCAAGCTCTGAACTACGTGCAGCAGCTCGACGGCGAGGGCGGCACCGAGATGATCAACGGCATCCGCGCGGCCCTGGATTTTCCGCACGATCCGCGGCGGCTGCGGTTCGTTTCGTTCCTGACCGACGGCTTCATCGGCAACGAAGCGGAGATTCTCGGCGAGATTCATGCGAAGCTGGGCGACTCGCGTATCTTCAGCTTCGGCGTGGGCAGCGCGCCGAATCGATATCTGATGGACCGCATGGCGGTGATGGGCCGCGGCGCGGCGGCGTATCTGTCGCTCAACGACAACGGCGCGGATGTGATGGACCGGTTCTTCGCGCGGATCAGCCATCCGGCTCTCACGGATGTCGCGCTCGACTTCGGCACCATGCAGGTCGAGGACGTCTATCCCTCGCGCGAGCTGGACCTTTTCGTTGGGCGGCCGATCATTCTGACCGGGCGTTATCGCGGCGAGGGCACGCCTTCCATTCGCGTGACCGGGCGGGCCGGCGGGCGAACT
>DATMEE010000042.1:0-10827 GCA_035557035.1 Phycisphaerae bacterium | reverse complement strand
AGATTCCCGGCACGCCTCCGGCATCGTGCTTTCGATCGTGCCCTGCCAGCAGCACGCGGCAGGCGATCGCGGCCAAATCGTCGCAGGCGTCCAATCGCTTGACCGAGGTTGCGATCACTCCCGGCTCGGGCCAACTGTCGTCATCGAGCATGAACAGGATTCGGCCGCGCGCCTCGCGCGCCGCCGCGTTGCGTGCGGCGGCTCCAGCATTTTCCGAAAGCCGGATCCAGCGCACGTCTCGATAGCGCCCCGCGAGCGCAGCCGTGCCGTCCGTTGACGCATTATCCACAGCGATGACTTCGAAGTTCGCGTCGGGAAGTGAAAGTAGCTGCTCAAGGGTAGTTGAGAGCGTTTCTCGCCGGTTACGCGTGGGAATGATGACGGTGCAATCCGGCGGTTGTTTGAGCACGACAGCTCTCCGGGTTTCGATGAACTGGGCGCGCGCCGACGATCAAAACGCTGCCCTCACCCCACCAGTTCGCTTTTCAGGCCGACGACCTGCTCCGCTCGGTCGCACCAACCGGGCGTTCGATGCGAGAATGAAGCGTCGATTTTCGCCCCGAAATGCGTGCCGGTCTGCTCGCGTTCGCTCCGCAATTCATGTCGCTTCTCAAGATGTCGACACACTTCGTCGGTTCCGATCGACTGAGGTCCCTCGTGCATGACCGTCGCGCCTGCAACGAGATTTGCCAAATAGGCGGCCTGCATCAAATTGCAGCCGGTCGCAAGCCCAAGTGACGCAGTTGCCAGCAATGACTCACCGGCGCCGAAAGGGTCCTGCACGCTACCTGCGAAGGATGGAAGGTACTCGCTCAACAAGCGGCCTCTCCATGCCGTCGAATCGGCATCCTGGGATGGCCGATCGAATGTCACCACGCCGCGCTTGCCGACCGTGACGATCATGCGGCGCGCGCCCGATTTTTCGAGCAGTCGATATGCAAGCGTTGACAAGCTCCCCTCCCGGTCCTGCAAGCCCGCACGCAGGCGGCGCTCGGAGCAACAGATCAGGTCGCCCCCGCCGACACCCGCGGCGGCCGGCTGAGCTTCGGAGGCCCCGACCGAAATAAAGGGTACGCGTTCGCGGATGACCCCGTTGATCGCGCCAAGCACGCCCGGCGAGAGCAGGCCGTAGCTGCCATCCAGGACGATGCACGCGTCGGCGCCGCGGGCCGCAGCCACCAGCCGCCCCGCCGCCGCCCGTTCCCGCGCGGTTTCCATCGGGGACGGTCGCCCCGAGGACAGCTTGAATACCCGTTGCTCGTCAACGAGATACCGGGAATGCACCGGCGTTTCCTCGCGCGCGTCGATGTCCGAGATTTCCACGCCGCCACGGATCAAGGTTTCCCGCACAAATCGGGAAGCGGTGTCGTCTGCCAGGGCCGTGGCAAGCACCGGTGTCGCCCCCAAGGCGGCGATCTGGAGCGCGACCGCTCCCGCGCCGCCGACAAAGTCGAGCCGGTTCAGCTCCCGCACCGACATCATTGGCGATTCCGTCGACATCCCGGCCGACTCGCAGTGGATGTAGCGCTCCACGACCACATCGCCCGCCACCAGCACCCGAAGGCCGGCGAATCGAGAAATCGCCTCGTGCAGCAAAGTCGCCGTCAGGTCGTGGCGGCGACAGACTGCTGACAGCCTCGCACGTTCAATATGGGCATCCTCGTTCATGCTTTCCACGATTCGGCTGGAGCTGAAGACGACTTCCCCGCTGGAGAAGACCACGCGCCCGCCGTAGTCCTCCACGATCTTTCGTTCCGCCAGAAATCGCGGGTCATCGCTCGACGAATACTCCCGTCCCTTCACGTAAACATCGGGCCGCACGCTCGATAGTATCTTCGCCGCCGTGGGATGCGGATCGATCACCACGTAGTCCACGAACGACAGCGCCGCGAGGTTTTCCGCCCGCAGTTCCTGCGGGATATACGGCCGCTGCGCGCCCTTGCCGACCTGTTCATCGCCGGTGATCGAAACGATCAGGAGGTCGCCTTGCGTGCTTGCGAATTGGAGATAGCGAATATGTCCGGGGTGAACGATGTCGAAGCATCCGTGACACTGAACGATCATGGGCGGAGACGCAGTGCCGCGTGGCTGACGCAGATCGGAAACGATCCCCGTGAGCCTGGATTGTGTTACGATTTTCCCGTGGAAATCGGCCGCAAACTTCTTCGCGGGGGGTTCATTCTCGGACACCAGGCAATCCCTTTCAGCGCGCCAAGCGTGACTTGTTCACGTCCTGAGGCGTTTTGATTCGTTCGACGCGTGAGTCATGCAACTGAGACTTTGCTCACTGAAGATGCGCCAGCATCCGCACCGTCGCGAACACGCCGCGTGCGATCAGCGTTCCGATCAACAGCAGCACCAGCATTCCCAGCGTCACGCAGAAGATCGGCCATCCCTGCTGTATCAGATCGGCCGGAAGCGTCGTGAGAGTTCCGATCAAAGCAATGCCGCCTGCCGCGATCAAGATCGCGCCGAATAGGCCGGCCGCATTTCCGCGGAATGGTGACAATCGAATGGCCAGGGATGCGAAGACGTAGGTAAACAGCGCGAACCGCCAGTTCACCATGTCGGCGCTTCGCAAGGCATCGAGGGTGCGCTCGGCAAGCGTGATGAGGCCGCGAAGTTGATTCCAGAAGACCGATAACGTGTTCGGCAATTCCTGCGTGATTTGGTCATGCGGGATCGCGATCAGCACCGGTTCACCGAGCCGGGTAAGCACCGCGAAGATCGCACAAATCGTAAATGCCAGCGGTACAAAGCCGGTCAGAATGGGTCCGAACACAGGAATGCTCGGCTCGAACACCGGCCCTTCGGACGCCGTCGCGTCCTTCTTGTCGGGCACGGCCTTGGGATTGAACTTTGCGCCGGTGACAAGGAGCGCGACCGTGCGGCCCACTTGCGCCACCGCCGTTCCGGGGAAAAGCAGAATATCCAGCGTGCGCGGCTTGATCATCGTGCCCCAGATGCAATAGACCCCCCACGCCATCGAGACGGCGACGAGGAGCCAGATGCAGGCGGCCAGATAGATCATTTCCGCTCCCCGCGCAGCTTCTGCGGCGCGCGGCGCGCGCAGCGCCGTAACAAGTATCGGCCAGCCCAAAACGCCGAATTAAGAGCCGACCATTCGCAACCCGACCCGGTTGGAACCTGCAGCGTCGGCGCCGGCGAGGCGGCAAGAGATGCGTCCCCCATGGCTGATTCGCCGGTCAATCAAGCGCAGTTGCCCTACATCTGACATCGCTGGAGGGCCCTTCAAACCGCGTGTTACCGGTCGCTTATTTGCGTGTATAATGCATCGAGAAGTCTCAGGCATCGGGCTGCCGCCGCGGTTTCGGATTGCGGTTGGTTTCCACGAAAAAGAGGGTGGTTGTTCTAAAGGCATGGCGTTACTGGTTTGTTGCCCGTGCGGAAATCCGCTCGACTGCGAAAGACTCGATCTCATCGTCGCGGCTGAATGCCCGAAGTGTCAGCGCGACCTTCAGATCGAACTGGTCGACCCGCAGCGCGGAAGATACCGCGCGCTCATCACCGTGATGGAAGGCTCATTCTGGGTGGGCGAGCAATTCGTACTCCCGGTCGGCCAGGACTTGATTGTCGGAACGGCCGGCGGGTGCTGGCTGTCGCTGGAGAGCGATGTCGTTGCGAAAAAGCACTGCCGGCTGAAGGTCACGGCGCGGGGCTCGGTTCAAGTTGAGGATCTGGATTCGGAGTCGGGAACCTGGATCGGCCCGGTACGAATCTCCACCGGAAAACTGAAGCCCGGCGAATCCTTCACGGTCGGCGAATACCGGCTGAGGCTGGATTTGCAGGCCGTGCTCGGCGGAGAGTTGATCTCCAGTCCGGAGGCGGCCCGGGACACTTCCGGCATGCTTCCGGATTTGAAGGCCGTCGAGGGGGCGCGGTCCGTCGTCGACAAGCTCGTCGCCAATCGTTTTGAAGTGGCGCGACAGTTCATCCTCTTTTTTGCATGGGTGAACGCGGTCCATCATGCCGTCGCCCTGCACGCGCCGCCCCACCGATGGGAATGGTACTGGAGCTTCATTGCCGGTGCCTGTGTTCTGACACCCATCCTGCTGTCGGGAAAGCGCGTGGCTTTGGCGCACCGTTACTTGAAGTACGCCGCCGTCGGCGTGCTCGCCGCAGCGGGCGTCGCCGATCTGGCTGCATGGAATCTGGCTTACCCGGCGTCGGCCGCCTTCGTGCTCGCCGCCGGGCTTCCGCTGCTCATGGTCGAGGAGGCGTCCTTTCCCAAGGCGTTGCTGGGACTTCTGGCCGGCGTGTTTTCGATCGCCTTTCTCGCGGTCCTGTCGCTCCAGGAGCTTGCGGAATTGATTCCGGCCTAATCCAGTCCGATCGCCGGATTTCGTTTGATCCGGCAACGATGGGGAAGTTATACTACGAGCTGGAAGCAATTCTTGTTTCCGGTGCGGCTGCCTTCGTTTTGTCGCGAGCGGCGTTCTATGCCTGCTCGGCCGCGCCAACTGGGACGCCTGCGGTGAACCAACCTGACTCCGGGAGGTGACGCCATGTCGGAGACCACCAGCAACAAGACTTGTGAGGGATGCGGAGGCGACATCTCGCCCAACCAGATTCTCGCGCGCCAAGCAGGCTTGGTGAACGGCGTGCTGCTGTGCCCTGGCTGTATCGCAAAAAAGCGGGAGGAACTGATGCGCGCGCGGGCCGCGCAAGCTCCGGCCCACCCGGCCGGCGCCGCCTCCACCACGGTCCCCGCCGGTGCTGCCCGCGCTCCCGCCGGCCGCGCGGGCGGCGGCGAGGGGAGCGGCGTCATCTCCGACGAGAACGGCAACCAGGGCCGCGTGTACTTTCCAGGGGCGAAAGGCACGCGCGACGAGGCGGACAAGTCGCTCTCGCTGATCGACGAAACCGAAGTCACCAACCACGCTCCCCACCAGATTCGTAGCTTCTCCGAAGGCAGCACCCTGTCCGGCGGCCACAAGGACCAGCACTTCAAGCGCAGCATCACCCCCTTCAACGAGCCGGCCACCCGCTGCCGCACCTTCCACGGCAAGCTGACTGCCGCGGGACTGGCACACATGGACGAGCAGATCAACGAATGGCTCGACTCCCACACGGAGCTATACATCAAATCCAGCTCCTCCACCGTCGGCGTCTTCGAAGGCAAAACCAAGGAGCCGCACCTGCTCGTCACCGTCTTCTACTAAAGGTAGCGTCCGGCGCCCCTGCCGGACGGCTCATGCAACATTCCGAGCCCGACACGCAAGCGAGGGAACCAGAGCCCGAAGCGCCAGCGCCGGGTTTCGAGTACGGACCTGCCAATTTGGCGATTGGGTCAATTTACGACATTGCAGCCCCGTGAGATCAATATGAACCCCATCGACGGCATCTTCCAACGTGCAATCTCCAAACTCCTGACGGAGATTTTTAACGGCCCGCCCGGCCGCGAAGCGTTCATTCTTAACCCGGGCGATGCGGGCCTGATCGGCCAGCTCGACTCGATCGACGCGGCAACCGCCTCGGCGCGGCCGATGCCCGGAAAGACCACGATCGCCGCGCACGCCGACCACGTCTGGTACGGGCTTTCGCTCTTGAACCGGTGGGCAGGTGGCGAGGAGAACCCGTGGTCCCGGGCTGATTGGGAGGCCAGTTGGCGGCGCGGCGTGGTCAGTGCCGATGAATGGCGCAAGCTCCGCGACAATCTGCGCCGCGAAGTTGAATCCTGGCAAAAGCACGTCATCGCGCGGCAGGACTGGGAGGATATTTCGGCGGCCGGCGCATTGTCGAGCATCGCGCATACCGCCTATCACCTCGGAGCGATCCGCCAGATCCTCGCGGCGACGGGAAAGTGATGGCAGCCATTCCGAGCCCGACGCGCGAGCGAGGGAGTTGGGCAAGCCACCAAAGCGACCCCCGCGGTTGCTGGCTTTTTTTCTTTTTTTTTCGGGGGAGCGGTGGCATCTGGTCTGTTTGCCAATTTCAACCGCTCAAAAAACTTTTGCCGGGTTGAACTGGCTTGAAGCGGCCTGAATGCCTCGGCGGATTTTGGGAATTGGCGTTCGTTCGCACATGTTAAGGAGTGCTCGGCGCGTCCGCGGTTCGCCAGCGCACAAATGTTGGGTCTGCGGACCCAACCTACACACGGAGGCGTATTTTGGAATTGCACAGTCCAGCACATGTAGATTAGTAAAGCTCTGCGCTTCAGGAAAAATGTCGGGTCTCGGACCTGACTTACGAGTCCCAAACAATTCACAGACGCAAACATTGGGGGAACCGGGCTTGTCAGGGCACCAAACATTCGCCAAACTTAACACTTGCCGCCTTCCATTCCGAACGATAAAATCTTCCCCGTGCCCAAACCGAAACGACCGAAACCGGACCTAATTCCTAATCGCACGCCAAAACCTGCGACGATTCCAATTGCAAGAAAAGAGCTTGAAGACTATCGCCCGGACGCCGCCACGTGGATCACGTTGGCTACCGGTGAGTATTACCCCGACATTCTTCCGGAAGCGTGCGAGCTGTATAAGCCGGTGCTTGTTTTATTCGGCCAGATTCTCAAGCGTTCCGAGTCGTCGTCCGCGTTGTTCATGAACATCTGTGAGTTGACTGAAACATGGATGCGGGTGCAGCTCTCACGTGTTTATCGGAAATACGTCAGCCCGACGACTCCGGTAGAAATGCTTAAGAATAAGTCGAAAGCCAAAGCGATCTGTGAGCAGTTCGGCGCCAGCTTTCGGCCTATTCAGGAAGTACAAAAGGCCTTCGCTTCACGGCCGATCCCTGACGAGGCTCTCTGCGCCGTTCTTTGGGAGTACAAGGATCGCGGTAAGAAGGGGTACGATCTGACAGAAAAGTTCTTTGCGATGATCCGAGGACACCTTCCAGCGTTCACGGTTACGGGGCCGGAGCGAGCAGGGCAGGATGTCCGGCTGGGAACCGTTTGGCCCGACTATCCAAAGCCCGATCGCCCAGCGGATTTTATCATCAAGCATGAAGATCGTGTGCTCGCAGTCGGTTTCGCGCGCTACGACAGCGATCGGGGCGGAGCGCAAGAGGACGACCGGACCGGCGGATCTCGGGAGTGTGCCAACGAGGTACTCGGGTTCGCGAAGAAAAAAGGCCTGAAGAATCTCAAGGTGATCTTCCTCAATGATGGGCCTGGCCTCCTTCTGGGTTCGATGTGGTCGGACTACGTCTATTTGGAGCGATCCGGCAAGGGGCGAATCAAAATTGTGACACTGCGGATGGTGCCCGAGCGCATCACTGCAGAATGGCTGGAGTCGTGATCTATGGCGACCGGGGTTCCTTCAACACGGCGAATCAAGCGGCTTAGGTATACTCTAAGTTATCCCGGAAAGTTGTCGCGCGGCGAAGTGCTGGCATTACCCAGTTCAGAGCCCGTCGAAGTCGAGACGGCGAGTAGCGCGGGGCGGCTTTTTCGGGGTGACAATCTGCCAGCACTGCTTTGGTTACGGGAACGGTCCGACGTGCACAATCAAGTCCGGAGCATCTACATCGATCCGCCCTATGCCACTTCGATGGCGTTTGTCGATCGAGACGCCAAGCATGCTTATGATGATCATCTGGATGGCGCGGAATACTTGGAGTCGCTGCGCCGACGTCTTATCGTGCTCCACGACTTACTCGCCGACAACGGTTCAATCTTCGTCCATCTTGACCAGAACATGATCTTTGAGACAAAGGTCGTCATGGACGAGGTATTTGGACGGGAGAACTTTCGCAACTTTATTACACGGAAGAAGTGCAACACTAAGAACTACACCCGCAACAATTTCGGCAACATCGCTGATCATATTCTATTCTATACCAAGACTGATCAGAACGTCTGGCATCGCCCCTACGACGCATGGACCGACCTAAAGGTGGATGAGGAATATCCATGCATCGATAAGAAATCTGGCCGTCGTTACAAAAAGGTGCCGGTCCACGCGCCTGGAATCCGGCGCGGGGAAACCGGGCTGCCCTGGCGAGGCAAGCTACCACCCACTGGAAAGCACTGGCAGTATCCGCCACGCAAGTTGGACGAGCTTGACGCCGCCGGTGAGATATATTGGTCGCCCAATGGCAACCCCCGGCGCAAGGTGTTCTTTGACCAGAGTAAGGGTATTCCGGCGCAGGACATCTGGATGGGGTTTAGGGATGCTCATAATCAGAACGTCCATATCACAGGCTATCCAACCGAAAAGAACTTTGATTTGGTGTGCCGCCTGATCGCGGCGACGACAAATCCCGGTGACTTGGTGTTGGATTGTTACTGCGGGTCGGGCACCACGCTCGAAGCGGCAGCCCAACTTGAGCGGAGATTCATCGGAATTGATATTGCCGAAGCCGCGATAAGTGCCACAGTAAAGCGCCTTCGCGACGGACGCAGCGCAATGGGCGATTTCGTTGGCGTCAGAGGCACCAAAAAATCGAAGCCCGAATTGCCTGGTCTATTTGCCGTAAACGAGTCGAACTGCGAGTCGTACTGACTCGAGACGCGCCGCCCACCTGACGAGGGTGGTCGCAATTTGCGACTATCTGCCCGCCGGCGGGTGCGAAAATCTCTACCCGTTCGACCATGAACTCGCATGCAGCCTCTGTGTCCTTAGGCCTCGCGTCGCGAAGCGCAGAGCAACCTCTCTAATTACAAGGCGCTCACCGAAGCGCCCATCAAAACCGACGCACGCAGCCGCATCTGTTTGCCTCTGTTTGTGGGAGTTCACCCGCCGTGGCGGGTTTGCGGAAAGGCCCCCCAAATGGAAGTAGACACATCCGACCTATTCACCTTCGAAGCCCTCGCCGGTGACATCGATATTCGTTGCCTCCAGCATGTCTCGCAATACGATGCGTCGCTGAATTCACGCGGCATAAAGCACCCGCCGCGTGCTGAGAATCTCGTGTCGCCTGAACGGGTTACGCAGTGCTTCTTTCTCAATCAGATCAACGCGGCGTCCAAGTAAGGACTCAAGCTCGTCCTGAAGATCAAACAGGTCCCACAAGCTCCATCCCGCGCCCGGTTCAAAGCTCACCAGCACGTCGATGTCGCTGTCCGGGCGAAAATCGCGCCGAAGCACCGATCCAAACACGCCGAACTCCCTGATCTTCCACTTCGCGCAGATTGCCTTGATCGATTCCATTGGGATTTCAATCTGGATGCCGTCGTCCATCATCGCAACTCCACGATCCGCAGACTCTCGATGCCCCGGTCATCCACTATCTTAACCGCAACGCGCTTGTCCTTGCCCAACTCAAATGGAAGGCTCACCGTTAGGCGATTTGCTCGAACGCCTCCGTCCACCACGTCCTGAAAGGGGCATCGCCTGTCGCGGCGAAGTGCCCTCTCTGAAGCCAAACATAAGGCATTTGCGCGACTGGCGCAAGGGCGGCGCGATGCGAGCCTTATTGACAATTCGCCGGCACGTCCGCTCCGATCGAGGTCGACGGCAGCGTCACCTGCCAGCCCGTGTTGTCGAGGACCCACTGGGCGTAGGAATTGCTGTTGGGCCCCGGAAAGTACTCGTAATAATTCTGGCAGGGGTAGAACGGCGACTGCGATTCGATGAAGCTCACCACGGACTCGGCGGCCGGGCCGACCAGCTCCGCGACGACGGTGGCGCCCCCCGCGCCGACGTCGTCTTCCAGGTACTGGAGGTTGAGCCGCACGTGGCCGTAGGGGTAGCCCGCGTCCTGCCAGACTTCCCAGCGGTTAAAGCCGTTCCAGTTGGCGTGCTTCACCACGAACCACGGATGCGTGGCGATGCCCTCGATGCCCGGGATGGGCGCCGCGTACAGCCGCACGACGGCCTGGCCGGTCTGATTCAGGTCGTAGAGCGACGCCAGTTGGCTTGGGTCGAGAGCCGGCGCGGACGTTCCGCAGCCGGTGATCGCCAGGAGTGCTGGCACCAGGAACAAGCCGAGAGCACGAACCGTCGAAGCGGATGTCAGATTCCTTTGCGAGGTCATGGTGACAATCTCCCGATTGAGCAAGTTTCTTCAGGGAACCAGCGCGATCACCGTGATCCACTGATTCTTCACCGGGAGATGGCCGGCCAGGGGGTGGAGTCTGAAAGAAACCGGGAGGAGGCGGAAATATGAGACGTGGGCGATCACGTGATTACGATCATCGCGAACCCATCCCCAGGGGATGGGCCACCCGGCATGGCGGACCGATCACGATATCAAAAGCAAACGGCCCGCGCGGCATCGATGATGCCGGCGGGCCGTTCATTTCAACCAAATTGGAGAATCGCCTGCGACGCCTAGAGTCCCACTGCGTCCTGCAGGAACAGAATCGGGAGACCGAGCAACCCGTTGATCACGAAGCTCACCACATTGATGCCCACAGCAAAGATAAAGTCAAACCACAGCATATCAAGCTCCTTGTATAGTTCGACGACCTAGAATCGAATTCCCATACCGACGCTGGTCTGGAAGTCCGGCGCTTCCTCATTGAGGCCGACGCCGATTCGCGTATCGATCGAAATGTTGTCCGTCAGCCAGAAGATCGGGCCGGCGCTGAGCACGTGCAGGCAGTCGCCATGCTCGGTGTTGTGAATGCGGGTGAAGTACTCGGTGTAGAGCGTCATCCAGTCGGTCGCGTGATAGGCGCCGCCGAGGGTCGCCTGGCCGGCGAAGAACTGGCCGGTCGGCGAATTGGTGACCGTGCCCGCGAGCGATCCAAAGGCGGTGATCTTCTTGGTGATCGCATAGTTCCAGGGCAGGCTGAAAAAATGACCCACGTCGTCGGACGACTTCGTGCTGCTGCCCGTGGGAATCGACATCTCATAGATGAAGGAGACATTGGGGAGGCACTTCTTCTCGCGAAGCAGCGGAACCTTGACGCCA
>DATMEE010000041.1:0-4111 GCA_035557035.1 Phycisphaerae bacterium | reverse complement strand
CATCACGACTTCCGACGGCTGCACGGCCGCGGGTGGAACGTATCAGGGCGACAACACGACGTGCGTTTCCAATCCCTGCACGGTCCAGACCGGTGCCTGTTGTCAGGGCGCGAGTTGTGCCGTCACCACGTCTGCCGCTTGCACTGGGACCTATCTGGGCGACGGCTCCGTCTGCACGCCCGACCCCTGCGCGACCGATGCCGGCGCCTGCTGCCTCGACAGCGGGCAGTGCCAGAACGAAGTCCCCGCCGATTGCCTCGCCCTCGGAGGCGCCTTCCAGGGAACCGGCGTCGCCTGTACGGGACAGTGCGGCACGCCCCTCCCCGTCGATTGCCCCGGCGCGTTCATCGACACGGTCACGGGCGACGACAGCGATACAAATGACCTGTTCGGATGCGGCGTGGCAATCGACGATAACGTGGCAGTGGTCGGCGCGAGAGGCGCTGCGATCGGTGCCGCAAATTTCGCCGGTGCTGCGTATGTTTTCCGAAATACAGCCGGGAACTGGAGCCAGGAGGACAAGCTGGAATCGAACACGCCCGCCGGCAACGAACTCTTCGGATCGTCCGTCGACATTGACGGCGACAGGATTCTGGTTGGTTCGCGAGCGGCCGTCGTGGGCGGCCAAAACAGAGGGGCCGTGTACGCCTTCGAGCACATCGCTGGCGACTGGCAACTACAGCAGGAAATCGTCTCCACGTCATCACAGGCCATACAGCGCTTTGGTTTCTCGGTCTCGCTTGATGCAGACGCCGCGATCATTGGCGCCAGCGCCGATGGTCAGATGGGGACGAATGCAGGCGCTGCATGGATCTTCATTCACAACGGTTCGATCTGGGTCGTGCAACAAAAACTGCTCGGACTTGATATCGGCATCAACGCCGACTTTGGCGTGTCGGTTGCCTTGAGTGGAGACCTCGCCGTCGTCGGAGCGCCCGATGCTCCTAATCCGACCAATTCGAGAGGCGCGGCTTATATCTTCGAAAGAAGCGGTACCGTTTGGGGTCAGGTCCAGAAGCTGGTCGGCTCGGATACACCCGCAAATGGATCGAATCTTGGAACCGCCGTCGATATCGACGGCGATCTCATCGTCGTGACCGATGACGATGCGCTTCACAATGGCATGCTAACCGGTGCCGCGTACGTCTTTGAGCGCCAAGGCGCAACCTGGGTCGAGCGGCAAAAGCTGGTTGCATCCGATGGGTCAGATGGAGACCTGTTTGGATCCTCCGTCAAGATTCGCGACCAGGCCATTGCCGTCGGCGCTGAAGGCGAGAGCGCCGCTTATACGTTCGTCCGCCAGAATGGGAGCTGGGTCGAAAAATCCAAACTCGCGCGGCCGGCGTCTGTTGGCGAGGGAGCCGGCGGAAGCTTGGATTGGAATGGAAGCTCGTTGATTGCCGGCGCTGAATTCGGCCTGACCGGCGGGTTCGAAACTGGCGAAGCTCACATATTCGACTTCAGTTGTGAAGGGGCCTGCTGCATCAATGGCAATTGCCAGTTGGAGTTTGAAGCCGACTGCGACGCGGCCGGGGGCGCGTTCCTAGGCACTGGCGTCGAATGCGTGCCTACCTCGTGCGGACTGGCGGCCTGTTGCATCGGCGACTTCAACGGAAACTCGATGGCCGACCCGTCCGACATCGCCGATTTTGTCAACGCCCTGCTCAACCCGCCGACAGGCGATCCCGACCTTTGCCTGGCCGATGCGGATGAAAGCGGCACAGTGGACGGCGCCGACGTTCAGCCGTTCGTCGACGCCCTGATCGCGGAAGAGCCTTGTGGCGTGTGAGTCAATAGTCCCCGTAGGGTGGGTCGGCCTTTTGACCCCCCTTTCGCGGAAAAAATGCCGGCCACTCGAACGGCATGTGATAATCCGCAGGGCGCAAAGCGCGCCATGCACCGCGGCCAAGTCTCTTGACGATCTCTTCGAATTGCGGATGATGATTATTGTCTCTGTCGCATCCGCCGACATAGCTCAGCGGTAGAGCACAGCTTTCGTAAAGCTGGGGTCCTGGGTTCAAATCCCAGTGTCGGCTTGCATCATTTGAAATGTCTTCAATTGCGGCCGGTTCGGCGGCGGCGTGCGAAGATCGCGACAACGCCAAGGACAACCGGAAAAATCGTCCCCGGCTCCGGAATGAATCGCAGGCCGGAATACCCTTGCGGCAGCCCCGTCTCCCCCAGCACATTGAGCGTCCCATCCATCGTCAGCCAATAAAAAAAACTCGGACCTTCAGATGAAAACCCGTTTCTCGCCGACACAAAGAGTCGACCCGTGACCGGATCAAAGTCCATGCCCGCGGTGTTGCCCAGAAAATCCCCGACAAGCGGAATCGTACTGAGAATGGCCGCGCTCGACGGATCAAGCGAATACAGCGATTGATTCGCCGACGTGTCGAGTGCCCACAGTGTGCCGCTCGCGTCAAAGGCCATCGCGGAAATATCGCCGCTCTGCACGATCGAACCCACGATCGTCGTCTGGCCGGTCGAGGGATCGATCGTGTAAAGCCGGTCGGCCCCGGCCGTCTGCGCGCCGTACAGCACGCCCGTCTGCGGATGAAACGCGAGATCGCCCTCCGTGGCATCCAGCCCCAGAAAGCCGATCTCGGTCGCCTGTCCCGTGAGCGGGTTGATGCGATAGAGATGATTCGTCGCGGCATCGTGCGAGTAAATCACGCCCGAGGGCGACATGGCCAGGCCGCTGAGCGTCGCGATGCCCGTTGACCGCGGATTCGACGCAGTGCCCAGTGGAACCGCAACGTCGTAAATCGTGCCGGCGAAATCGACGCCGAGAAGCTCGGCCGCGCCGGCGCGCTCCGTGGCCACTTGCAGCCCTAGCATGGCGGCGGCTAGCAGCCAGATAGTTCGTCGGATTTGCATTTGATGCTTCACGAGCGACGGCGGCGCGGGACGAGGGACAAAGCCGCTGAAAGTCATTCCCCCACAGGGATATTCCAGTATACGAACGAGGGCTGACGCCTTCAAGACAAAGCGCGTCCGCGATCAAAAACCTGTATGAATCGGGCTGATCCCGATCTCTGCGAAAGGACTCCCTCATTCAAACGTCGGAACCAGTCTGATAATCGAATTCGCCGTCGCAACCCAGAGAATGCCGTCAGGAGCAAATCGCAGTCCATTCGGGGTCGAGGGAAGCCCGGCATAAAAGACTTCCAACTCCTTGCGGTTGCTGTCGTCGCCGACGACGAGCCGCATGATCCGCTGATTCCGATACTCGCCGTAGACAACGTGCCCCGCGAATTGCCCCCCGTAAGTCGAATCCGCGATCACGTCGAGCCCGGCCGATCCCACGCTGCCGTCGGTCTTGTCGACGAGCGGCTCGTGGTAACTGGCGTTCACCGAGGCAAACGCCTGCTCGTCGCTCTCATCCGCAAAACCCTGAACCTCAGGCCAGCCGTAGTTTCTTTCCGCGAGCAGAAGATTGACTTCGTCGTGATTGCCCGGCCCGTTCTCGTTTCCGAACAGCCTGCCTTCAGAATCAAAGGCAATGCCGAACGTGTTGCGGATGCCCGATGCGAACACCGCGCTGTCCTCCCCAAACGGATTGTCGTCCGGAATCGTGCCGTCGTCGTTATAGCGCAGTATTTTGCCGCTCAGGCTGTCAAGATTCTGCGAGTTCGACGAGTTTGCGAGGTCGCCGAGCGAAACGTAGAGCTTTCCATCCGGCCCGAATCGGATCGATCCGCCGTTGTGATTGCCGGGACCTTCGCCGGGCAACGTGACCAGAATCTCCTCGCCGCCGGTGCCGACGTTCTGCGACGCGTCGAATCGGACAATGCGATGTTCGGCAATCTCGTCCTCGCCGGACGTGATCTCGTCGGTGGTGCTCCGTGAGTAGAAAACATAAAGCAGATGATTCGTCGCAAAGCCGGGGTGAAGCGTGATGCCAAGCAGTCCGCGCTCGCTGTGATGATTCACGACCAGCGTGGCGAACGGGTCGTCGACCAGCGAGCGGTTTTCAATGATTCGAATTTGGCCCGTCGCTTTCTCGGTATAAAAAACGCGGCCATCTGGCGCAAAGGCAAGATCGACCGGCGCATTCGCATTCTCGACGATCGTTTCAACTTCGAGTTGCAAGCCGCCACCACGAGGA
>DATMEE010000040.1:0-5503 GCA_035557035.1 Phycisphaerae bacterium | reverse complement strand
GGATGGAAGACGTGGCCAGGTTAACGGTTGAAGTGTCCACGGCCTGAATAAGCCCGTCGGTGTTGGTCCATACGGTTCCGGTGATCAGCAGCGTACCGCTGCCGGAGGCCTGGAGGATGCCGTTATTCGTGTTCGTGCCGGCCTCGAGGTCGACGGTCATCGGGGTCGGCTGATCGGCATCAATCAGGCCGTCGTTCGTCATAGTGACGTTGAAAATGCCGCCCCCGCCGCGGACGGTGTGATTGGTCCCGTTCGTCAAATGAGGAATGAAGGCGGTGTCGATATTGTCGATGAAGTTCTGCGCGTTATTCCCTAAGAAGAGCACGCCCGATCCACTGATTGACATCGAGGCACCGAAGGCAAGCTCGGTAGTGGAACCGGCGGACACCCAGGAGATCAAGCCGTCATTGACGATGGGCCCAACCGCGAAAGTGAGGTCTGGGCCGTTCAGGGAAACAAGCTCGTCCCCGGCGCTGATCGTCAGCCGGTCAATCGTTCGTGGGACGTCCAGAGTCACAACCGAGTCGGCGGCGTTGCTGTTGTCGATCAGGACGTGGTAGGTGTTTCCGCCCGCGCCATTGTTGGGCACTACGGCCGGCGTCCAGTTGCCCGCCGTGTTCCATGTGCCCGTGCCTCCGGTCCAAAAGGCGTCGACCTCGGCCCCGGTTGTCATCGATATGGGAACCAGCACGATAAGCAGACAAAGGCAAGACGTATTTCGCGCAAGCGATGTCATTCCGAGACCCCTTAATAAGATTGTTACTGCAAGAGACCCCCCGGCCGAAAGTGCCGCATTCTTCCAAATTAACTGTTGCAGTCATCTTTTTCAAGGAAAGTCCCAAAGCTTTTTGTTTCGGGACGAATTTCACCCGATTTGCTGGCTTGTCGATTGCGCGGCAGGTAAGCTGAAAGTGCATGTATGCGCAAGTCTCGACCCATGTGACACTTCTGAACCGCCTAGTCGACGGCAGCGACCTCTCGGCCTGGACGGATTTTCACCGGCGTTATGGCGAGTTGATTCGGGGTTTCGCGCGGCGCCGCGGCGCTCAGGACGCCGATTGCGACGACGTCTTGCAGGATGTCCTTGTCAGCCTGACCCGGGCGATGCCGCAGTTTTCCTACGATCCGCAGCGCGGGAAATTCCGCTCGTTTCTCAAGACGGTGGTCGATCGTGCGGTTTATAAAAAACTGCGGCAGAACCCCCCCGATTCGAGCCTAGATGCTTTCGACGGTTACGACGCGATCGGCGAAGGCGACGGTGACGCCGACGCCGCGTGGGAATCCGAATGGCGTCATTATCACATTCGCCAGGCGATGCAGACGATCGATGTGGAGTTCAATCAATCCGACCGGCTGGTTTTTCGTCATTACGTCGTTGGCGGCAAAGCGCCCGGCGAAACGGCCGAACTCCTCGGCGTGACGATCAATCAGGTCTATAAGGCAAAGTCGAACATCCTCAAACGGCTGAGCGAGTTGATCGCGCGCCAGGTTGAGGAAGAAGGCTGACGTGGCGAAGCAGCGGGAAATCGACGCACCGAGCTGGTTCGACGATCAGGACTTGCTGATCGCCGAACTCCGGCATGGCGAATTCTTGCCGCGCCGCGCGCCGGGCCTCGAGGGGTTCGACGATCTGCACGAGATCGGCCGCGGCGGGCAGGCCGTGGTCTATGCGGGCACCCAGCGCTCCACCAAGCGGCGGGCAGCCGTAAAGGTGCTGCTGGACGGGGCCTACACGTCACAAGTCAGTCGCCGCCGGTTCGAGCGGGAGATCGAGCTGGTCGCATCGCTGCGACACCCGAACATCGTCGGGGTCTACGACAGCGGTTGCTCGGCGGACGGCCATCCATTCTGCGTGATGGAATACATCGATGGGGTTCCGCTCGACGACCATGTGTCCGGCCTCAATCTTCAGGATCCGCGGGACCCGGATTTTCGCAACTATTTGGGCCTGTTCGTCGCGATTTGCGACGCCGTGAATTTCGCACATCAACGCGGCGTGCTGCACCGCGACCTGAAGCCTGGCAACATTCGCATCGACCGGGACGGCCAGCCGCATATCCTCGACTTTGGGCTTGCCAAGACCATGGGCAGTGCCTCCGATTTGGCAGCTCGCTCGAGTGTGAGCATCGAGGGACAATTCGTCGGCTCCCTCGCCTGGGCCAGCCCCGAGCAGGCCGCCGGCGACCCGGATGGGATCGACATCCGCAGCGACGTTTATAGCCTCGGGATGATTCTCTACTTTTCGCTGACCCGCGGCTTCCCCTATCGCATCTCCGGCGCGCTTCACGAAACGCTCGGCCAGATACGCACCGCTGAGCCAATTCGACCTAGCGCGTTGAACAAGCGCATCGACCGCGAATTGGAGACGATTATCCTGCGATGTCTCGCGAAAGAGCAAGACCGCCGCTATCAGACCGCCGGTGAATTGGCCGCCGACATCCGCCGCTATCTCGCGGGTGACCCAGTTGTGGCACGGGCCGACAGCACCTGGTACACGCTTCGCAAAACGGTGCGGCGATACCGCACGGCTGTCGCGATCGGCGGCGTCGTGATCGCTGCGGCCATGATCCTCAGCGTGGTCATGACGATTCTATACGGCCGCGCAACCAGTGCGGAGGCCGTCGCGCGGCAGGAGGCATCGCGGGCCACCGTC
Organism: Phycisphaerae bacterium; assembly: GCA_035557035.1. Taxonomy (GTDB): domain Bacteria; phylum Planctomycetota; class Phycisphaerae; order UBA1845; family UTPLA1; genus JADJRI01. Next base: position 2,850 of record DATMEE010000040.1, on the reverse strand, counting down.
ATTCGCACGTTTCTCGAAGACATGCTCGCGTCGGCCGATCCGGACGCGAAGGGGCGCGAAGTCACGGTCCGCGCCGTTCTAGACGAAGCGGCCAAGGATCTCGAGACGGGCCTCGTGGGTGAGCCGGTTGTTCGCGGCTCGCTTCACGCCATCATCGGGAAGACTTATCGCGGCCTCGGTGATTTTCCGATGGCAAAGGACCATCTTGACGCCGCAATCGCCCTGTTTCAGGAGCAGTTTGGCGATGACGACGAGCACACCCTCGAAGCGCAGGGCGAATTGGCTGAACTGCTGCTCGACCAGAGCAAGCCCGATCAGGCCGAAGCGGTCATCGATCTCCTGCGCACGAAAGTAAGCGCGCGTTTTCCGGTGGATCACTCGCTTACCCTTCGAGTTGAGGCGGTCTTTGCAAAGTTGCGCAGCCATCAGGGCCGTTGGGCGGAAGCCGAAGCGCTGTTTGTCCCGCTGGTCGAGCGGCGGCTGCAATTCGCCGGCGCCGACAACAAGGAAACGCTGGCGACGATGAATAACCTTGCCGCGGTCTATCACGCCCAGGGAAAATATGCCGAGGCCGAGGCCCTGCATCGCCGTGCGCTGGAAGTTCAGACGGCAACCTTCGGCAAGGATTCTCCGCCCGCTTTGAGCACGATGGGCAGCCTCGCCGCGGTGCTCAATTCTCTCGGCAAGCTGGCCGAAGCCGAGACCATTCTGCACGAGCAGATCGAGGGCGCCTTGCGGGTGTGGGGTCCCGAGCATCGCACGACGTTGGCCATGCAATCCAACCTGGTCTTTAATCTCCGCCAGCAGGGGAAGTTCGACGAGGCCCTCGAACTCGTGCAGGGCTATTTGCCGATCCAAAAGCGCGTGCTCGGGCCGGAACATGCCGACACGATTCAATCCATGAACGGGCTCGCCTCCGTTTATGTCGACAAGGGACAGTTTGAAGCCGCCATGACCGTGGCACGCGAGGCCTACGAAACCTGCCTTCGCGTCTATGGCGACAAAAACGTTGATACGCTCACCAGCATGCACAACTACGGCAGTGCCATGCTGAAGGCGGGGCAGCTTGAAGATGCCGCCCGGCTCTTCGAGAGGAATCTCGAATTGTGCCGCGAACTGTATCCCACCGATCATCCCGAGCTGGCCTGGCCCATGAACGAGCTGGCCGGCGTATGGGTGAAACAGGGCAGGATCGATGCGGCGAGCGAAATGTATGCCGATGCCGTTCGCGTGGTGCGAAAAGGGCTGCCGCCCGATCATTATTTCCTGCCGTGGCTGCTCTACAATCGGAGTTCAGCGCTGCTCGATGCCGGGCGACTCAACGATGCAGAGCGCGACCTGTTGGAGTGCTATCGGCTGTACCGTGAGAAAGCAGGCGATGCACACTCTGACACTCAATACGCGATTCGTTCGCTCGCCAAGCTCTACCGAGCGGCGGGAAACGTCGAAGAGGCTGAACGCTTTCAAGCCCTGGTGACGCCGCCGGCGTCGGACTCGGCGACGGCGAAGTCGCCCTGAATTTACGTCCCTGGACTTGCGCGCTCCCCGAGAACCTTTGATCCGGCTTGCCGTCTGGCGCTCAATTCGCACCGCATGATTCGGGGCGCTCTTCAGATTTGCTCGACCGCCACCGTCCCCTTGGCTCGCGAGCCGCGCACGTGCAGGCGCAACGCTTCCGCCACTTCCACGGGGGCCGAGATGGACCGCAGTGTCAGTTGCTCGTCACTCTCGTCGCTGCTGAAGATATCGAGCCGCCCGGTATTCAGGATGCGGTCGAAAATGCCCTGCACGATGCGCACGTCGTCGATGCGAATCAGCTCGACCTGGTCGGTCACCCGCAAGAGGATGCCCCGGTGAATAAACAGCCGCTGAGTCGTCAACTGATAGGCCAGCCCATAAATGATTAGCGTCTCGCGGACGAGAATCATCAGTGCGGCCCCGATGATAAAGATCCACACCGTGCGGGCCATGGCCGCGTCGCCATCGGTATAGCGAGCGGTCCCCCAAAGTCCGGCGATGCTCAACAGGAGCCACAACAGCCACAGGCCGAATGAGGCCCGCCACGCCGGCCGCCCCTGCCAGATGGATTCTTCGCTTGCCGGATCGCGATAGATATCGCGCGGCGCGGTCGCGGCGCCTGCGGTCGCGCCCTGTCCGGCGGTCGATCGGGTTTCGAGCGGGGATTTCATCCCACTGGCGGCGCCGGTTTGCGAGCCGCTGCTTGTCCGAAGCGCAGACGAGTTTACGCCGGCACCCAAAACACGGACGGCCTTCGCGCCGCAATGCCGGCAAAATCGGCTGTCGCCTTCAATGTCGCCGGCGCATTTGTGGCACTTCATGGGCGCGCACCTCCCTCGGAAGACGGCTTACGTCTCTCCTTTGTATCGGGATGATTGAGAGGTGGTGACGAGGGACGTCTTCAAATTCCATGCCGCGGGACTATTTGCCGCCATGAAAGCGGCCGAATCCGTCCCGTGGCGCGGTTTAGATGAACGCGGCCTGGGTGCGGATGCACCCGGGCCGCCATTCGGCGGGCAGGAGGATGTTCCGTCACCGGAGACCCGACCTGTCTCCGTTTGTATGCGTGGACGATAGGACATCGTCATCCTCGTCGGGGCAATAAACGCCGTCTGCGATGACCGTATCGCCTGACTGTGCCGCGGTCCCCTGAGCGAGAGATGCTCGCTTTTATAGGTGCCAGGCGACTGTCGTCAACAGGAATCTTCGAGATTCTTTTCGCCGCGATCGCGGTATGGAAATCCTAATTCGCGCGGCAGGACCCGGATGCTTCGAATTTACTCGCCGAGCACGGTTTCCTTCACCACTTCCTCGATCGTGGTGATGCCGTCG
>DATMEE010000039.1:0-4953 GCA_035557035.1 Phycisphaerae bacterium | reverse complement strand
TTCCCTGCGCGAGCGGCTGGGATTGACCGGCACCAAAGGCTCGTGCCTCGAAGGCGAGTGCGGCTCCTGCACGGTCATCGTCGACGGCGAGGCGGCCAACAGTTGCCTGCTGCTCTCTCCGCAAGTGCAGGGCTGTTCAGTGGAGACGATCGAGGGCCTTGCCGAGGGAAAGAAGCTGCACATTTTGCAGGACAAGTTCCTTGCCAGCGGCGCAGCCCAGTGCGGCTACTGCACGCCGGGGCTGATCGTCGCGGCCAAAGTGCTGCTGGAGCGCAATCCCAAACCCACGGACGACGAGTTCTTCGAGGGCATGGAAGGCAACATCTGTCGTTGTACGGGCTACAAATCGATTTGCGAAGCGGTTCGGGCGGCGGCAGTGGAATGGAAACGGAATTGAGAATGAAGAATGTAGAATGTAAAAGAGGACGCGAACACCGGTGAGCGACAGCATTTCTACATTCTCCCTTCTACATTCTCAATTTGCTTCGATCGAGGTCGATGCACCGTCAAAGGCGCTTATCGATCCATCAAGAACCCCGTACGGCGAATCCACCCGCGGCCCCGTCGGCTCAAACGCGCGCCGCATCGATGGCGTGGAAAAAGTCACCGGAACGGCACTCTACGGAGCGGACCTTTTCTTCGATCGCGCCGATCTCTTCGCCCAGGTCGTTCGATCCGAAATCGCGCATGGCAGGCTCGTTGGGATCAATTCTGAAAAATCGCTGAAAGTTCCCGGCGTTGTCGCCATTTACACTGCGAAAGATGCGCCCGGCACCAACCGGCAGGGCCTGATTCATCGCGATCATCCCGTGCTGGTCGAGGACCGCATTCTGTATCGCGGGGACGCCGTCGCCATCGTCGTCGCGGAAACCGAGCAGGCCGCTCAGCAGGGGCGCGACGCGGTGGAGGTCGATTACGAAAAGCTGCCGGTCATCGCGACGATGGACGACGCCCTTGCCCCCAATGCCCCGAAGCTGCACCTCGACGGCAACATCATGGGCGGCAAGCGCATCCGCAAGGGTGACGCCGACGCGGCGTTGGATGCGTCGGACCTGATTGTGAGCGAAACCTTCGTCACGCAGACCGTCGATCACGCCTTTCTCGACATCGAGGCCGGCATCGCATTGTGGGACGGCCACCATCTCACCATTCACGTCTCCGGCCAGTGGGCACACGAGGAGCGGCGACTGATCGCGCTGGCGCTGGGACTGCCGATCGAGTCGGTGCGGGTCATCTGTCCAGCCACCGGCGGAGCGTTCGGCGGTCGCGAGGACTTGAGCATTCAAGTCTACCTCGGCATGGTCGCGCTGCGGCATTCGAATAAGACGATTGCGATGCGCTACAGCCGCGAGGAATCGATGCGCGCCCGCCACAAGCGGCATTCGCTTCGCATTCATTACACCGTCGGCGCGATGGAGGACGGCACGATCACCGCCGCGAAAATCACGGTGTATTCGGAGGAGGGGGCCTATGCCTCGACTGGCCCGGCCGTACTCCGCAAGGCGGCAAGCCATGCCACGGGGCCATACCGGGTGCCCAATGTGCATGTGGACGTTTACGGCGTTTACACCAACAACAATCCCACCGGCGCGATGCGCGGTTTCGGCGCCTGCCAGATGGCGATCGCGTACGAGGGCATGATGGATCGGCTCGCGCGACAGCTCAGCATGGACCGTCGCGAGCTGCGCGAGAAAAACCTGATTTGCAGCGGCGAGGCCGTCACCACCGGGCAGATTATTCCGCTGGCCACGGGGGTCGAGTGTCTCGATGCCGCCTGGCAGCAGTTTGAGCGGGGAGCTGGAAAAGAGAAGCCCCTGGCCGCCCATCAGCGCCGCGGCGTCGGCATGAGCGTGATCTGCTTTGGCCTGGGCTATGGCGACGGCTTTCCAGATGCCAGCCGGGCGACAGTCAAGTTCGCGCCGTCCGGCCGACTGGAAGTCTACACCGGTGGCGTGGAGTACGGCCAGGGCCTCATCACCATCATGGCCCAGATCGCGGCGGAAGAGCTGGGCCTGACCACGAATGAAGTTGACGTGATCTGGGCTGATACGCACCGCACGTCCGAATCCGGTTCGTCATCGGCAACGCGGCAAACGTACTTCACGGGTAACGCCGTCAAAATCGCCGCCAGCGAGCTGCGCGAGCAGGTACTCGACGCGGCGGGGCGGCTGATTCAGGTGCATCAGCACGAGGTGGACCTGGTCGGCGGCTTCGTGGTGGGGCGGTTCGATCCTCAGATCAAGCGCCCCCTGCGTGAAATCGTCGCGGCGGCGGCCGAGCGCGGGTTCGACCTGACCGGCCAGGGCATCTTCAAGCCGCGAACGGTCTGCGAGGATTTCGACACCGGCCAGTCGCCGCGGTCCTTTATCACATATCTTTTTGGAGCACACATCGCCCAGGTGGTGGTCGATATCGAAACCGGCGAAGTCCGCGTCGAACGCTTCATCGCCTGCCACGACGTCGGCAAGGCCATCAATCCGCAATCCGTCGAAGGTCAGATCGTTGGCGGGGCGACTCAGGGCATCGGCATGGCACTGATGGAAGAAGTGGTGATGAAGGAGGGGCGGATGCTGAATGCAAATTTCACCGACTACATCCTGCCAACGTTCCGCGACGTGCCTGAAATCGAAACCGTGACCCTGGAAAACGATGACCCCGGCGGCCCCTTCGGCGCCCGCGGCATCGGCGAACCGCCGCTCATCGCCGCCACGCCCGCCGTGCTGAACGCGATCGGCAATGCGATCGGCGTGATGCCGCACACCACACCCTGCACGCCGCAGCGGGTGTGGGAATTGATGAACCCAGAGCTGGCATTGGTTTCTTCCGGAGTTCGTATGTTGGGTCTACCCGATCACGCACGGATGGCCAGATGAAGACCCGCATAAACAATGCCGCAATTCTGGCTCATCGAAATGGTGCGCCCACCGTACTTCAAAACCAAACTCTGCTGATCGAAGGCGGCGTTATCGCCTTTGCCGGCGTTGATCAAGAGCAAGATGTCGGCGCACGCCATCTCGAGCCGACGGAAACCTTCGACGCCTCCAACCACCTCATCATCCCCGGCCTCAGCAACACCCATCACCATCTCTACCAGTCCCTCACGCGATGCCTCAAGTGCGTGCAGGACGCGCCGCTCTTCGGCTGGCTGACGGAGCTTTACAATCGCTGGCGGAAGATCGATTACGAAGCCGTCAAGCTCGCGGCGCAGATCAGCATCGCCGAGCTGCAGCTTTCCGGCTGCACGACCACCAGCGATCATTTCTATCTCTTCCCGCAAGGCAGCGACGTGCGGCTGGAGGCCGTGCTCGAAGCGGCTGAGGAAATGGGCATGCGCATCCACGCCTGCCGCGGGTCGATGAGCGTGGGGCAATCGGGCGGGGGACTTCCGCCCGACGATTGCGTGCAAAGTGAGGACGTGATTCTGCGCGATTGCGCTCGCGCATTAGAGCAGTATCACGATACAAGCCCGCATTCGATGCGGCGAATCGATCTGGCGCCGTGCTCGCCGTTTTCGGTCACCCCGGAATTGATGCGCGAGACCGCGCAGCTCGCGCGGCAACATGGCGCTTTGCTGCATACCCACGCCGCCGAAACGCTCGATGAGGAGAAATACTGCCTCGAACGCTTCAAGTTGCGGCCGATCGAATTACTTGAGTCGCTCGGATGGCTGGGACCTGACGTCTATCTGGCACATTGTGTGTGCCTGAACGACGCCGACATCCGCCGCATCGCCCAGACGCAAACCGGCGTCGCCCACTGTCCCTCCTCGAACATGCGGCTCGGCAGCGGCGTCCCGCCCGTGCGGGCGCTGCTGGACGCAAAGGCCCGCGTCGGCTTGGCGGTCGACGGCAGCTCCAGCAACGACGGCGGCCACCTCCTGGCCGAGGCGCGTGAGGCCCTGCTGCTTCAACGCGTTGTGCATGGGGCAAGCGCATTCTCGGTCGCCGAGGCGTTCACCCTTGGCACCACCGGCAGCGCCGCGGTGCTGAATCGGCCGCTGCTCGGAAACATCGACGTGGGTTTTTCGGCTGATCTGGCGATGTATCGCCGCGATGACATCGCTCTGGCAGGGGCTATCGAGCAGGACCCGCTCGGCGCCCTGATGCTCTGTCGCGTGGCCCGCGCCGACCGCCTCATCATCAACGGCAAGACAGTCATCAAAGACGGCCGGCACGTTCGCGTCGATCTTCCGCTTCTTGTGGAGCGATTCAATCGGCTGGTGCGAGAGAGATTTTCGGAGTAAGTGGTTTGAGTCGCTGCAATATTCGCACGCTTCCCCGATCGTTCGCGCTGTTCCTCTTCGCGGGTCATTTCGTTGGCTGCGACACCTCACATTCGACACGCCCTCGAAGCATCGCTCGCCCGGCATCGACAGGTCAAACACCTGCTGGAGATCGTGAAAGGCTTGAATGGAGACGTGATCATCGCCGGCGATTTCAACACACCCATCTGGATGCCGGAATATCCGCTCATGCGCGCGGCTCACGATGCCGCCGAACAACCCGGCGATTCGAATCGATTACATCTTCGGGAGAGGGAGCATCGCAGGGACGCGCTACGAAGTGCTGAACTCTGAAGCCTCGGATCACCGCCCCGTCGTTGCCGACTTGGATCTGGAAACAAGCTCGGCTCGGCACTCGTAGGGGTGTTTACCCCCAAGACGCGATCTCGGCCTTCTCAATCGGGTGCCGTGACATTTGCATTTTTTTTGTTGACATCGTTTTTTTGGGGGGGGTATAGTCTTGCCTAGTTCGTGCAGTCGCCGGGACTGCCCTTTACCACTGATAGAAAACGAGGGAGTTTGCGATGAAGAGAAAATGTAACACAACTTGGGTTGTGGGCGTTCTCGCTGCAGTTGCCTCGACAACTGCTTCGACTAGACAGGCGTTCGGCGGATGCGGTCAAATCAGCTGCGGTTCAGGTAAAACATGTGCTTGGTATCCGGTAGGCACT
>DATMEE010000038.1:0-2884 GCA_035557035.1 Phycisphaerae bacterium | reverse complement strand
TATGTGTGGGTCGGATCCCACCGACTGACCCACACCAACGCGACGCCCCTTTAGATCAAGCACGCTGTCGATTCCGTCTTGGCCGAAGAGCATCCAGCAGCCGACATGAATGCCTGCCACGGCTTTCATCGGAACGCCCTTGTCGACGCCAGGAACGAGAACCGAAGCAAGCTCGAAGGCAAAATCGATTTCGTCGTTCTCAAACATGGTTGTCGTCGCCGTGTTGGTTCCAAGCGGAACCTCAACTACTTCCGAAAATCCATCCTGCATCAACAACTCTGTCGCAATGAATTGCGGCACTGTGCAGTTGGTCCAGGGGACATCGACAACGCGCACCCTGGTGGTGTCGAGCTCCTGTGCTGCGGCACGCGGGAGACCGAGCGCCGCGACGCCTGTCGCCGACATTCCCGTTAGAAACGAACGGCGGCTCGAAAAAATTTGCATGAGTACCCCGATCAGGATCGTTGATCAGAAAAACGAAGTCGAGCCTGTCACACTCTCCGTCGTGGGTCTGTGACCCACTTCACAGAGACAAACGTTGATGCCTGGCCAGCAGCGTTAGATTTGCCGGCACTGAAGATACAGAACCGTTTTGCCGGGTACCCAGGCCGGAAGGGCAGAGGTTCTTCCCTCCGCAGCCACAGAAAGGCGATGAGATCCGCCCCTTGCTCCTGATCGTTGACACTCGTCTTGTTGCCTCGAGGGCCATTTGCGTTCCCGGCACCTAGTCTCCCGATAAGGCGACAAAGGTATTTTGACTCGCGCAATATTACTCCGATGGGGAATTTATCTGAAATTTCGGCACGCCGACCAACCAAACGGAGAGCGTCCGATGGGGGCCAGAATGATCAGCATGCCGCCACCAATCGGGGTCAGACGCCGCTTATGGCTTCGACATTAAATGCCGAGACCGCCCGCGACAGCCCCTTCAGCTTTAGCTCACCGAGTGGGGTAACCCTCGCGGCTCCATCCACCTCATTTGCAATCCGCTGGCTGACCACAATCTGGCCATCGGCTGCTTCGTTGCAGAGCCGCGCTGCGAGATTGGTCACGGTTCCAATGGCGCTGTATTCCACACGGCCTTCAAACCCGATCTGACCGATCGTTGCGAAGCCCTGAGCGATGCCAACGCCAAAGCCGATGATCTGACCTCGCTGCCGCCATGTGCGAGACAGATCGGCAACGGCTTCGCGCATCTCCATCGCCATCCGAACAGCACGGCCAACAGGGTCTTCGCAGGGCAGCGGGTCATTGAAGATGACGAGAACACCGTCTCCCATAAACCGCTCAAGCGTCCCCTCATACTGAAACACCAGCGGCACCACTGTGCGGTGATAGTCCTGCAGGAGGGCGATCACGTCCTCTGGCTCGCCGGTTTCGGCGAATGCGGTGAACCCGCGAAGGTCGCACATGACAGCAACGATATCGCGACGGTGGCTCTTAAGGGCATCGGTGTTGCCGTTGGCGATCAGTTCCGCGACTTGCGGCGGAAGGAAGCGCTTTAGTTGCTGCGCTCTCTCGATCTCACTCAGCTGCGATGCGACGCGTGCTTCCAAGGTTCGATTCCAGTCGGCCAAATCGGCTGCCTGCGCATGCACCTTATCGTGTAGCGCTTTAAAGCGCAGCATCGAGCGTACCCGCGCGACGAGCGCGGCCTGGTCGACCGGCTTTGTGAGGTATTCGTCCGCTCCCGCGTTGAGGCCCGTTACGATATCTATCGTGTCCGCCTTGGCTGTCACGAGGATGATTGGCGTGAAGGGAAGGCTGACGTCGGCCTTGAGTCGACGACACACTTCAACGCCGTCGATCTTCGGCATCATGACGTCGAGGAGAACGAGGTCAGGCGAGCAGTTCTTCACTGCCTCCATCGCCTCTTCCCCGTCCTCCGCCTGCACAAGGTCGTACCCCTGTGTCCTGAGCCGTGCTTCGAGGATGTCGCGGTTAGTCTCGTTGTCGTCAACGATCAGGATGCGGGGCGGATCGTGCATGGACTACGTCAAAAACTCGCGGACCGCTGCCAAAAGCTGCCGTGGACTATAGGGCTTTGTGAAGTATGCATCGCAGCCCGCCGCGCGCGCCTTCTCTTCGTCGCCGCTCAATGCATAGGACGTGACGACAATTATCGGAATGCTATGGAACTCCGGGTTGGCTTTGATGCGCCGCGTAGCCTCATAGCCATCCATGACGGGAAGCTGGATATCCATCAGGATGAGGTCAGGCCGCTTGGTCACGGCCTTCAAAGCTTCCTCGCCATTCTCTGCTTCGAGAATATCGAAACCGCCGCTGGCCAGAAGATCGCGCAGAATGCGGCGGTTGTCTTCCTGATCCTCGACCACGAGTACAAGCTTGCTCATGCGCTCGGCCCCTCTTCCCTGGCAATCACGGGAAGCGCGAACGAAAATACCGACCCCCGCCCCGGCTCGGACTCCACCGAGAGATTTCCCCCGTGCATCTCGATAATTCGCTTGGAGATGGAGAGGCCGAGGCCGGTGCCACCTTTCTTGCGCGTCGACGAATTATCGGCCTGCTGAAACTCCTCGAAGATCTTCTGCTGGTCGGCCGGCGAGACGCCGGGGCCGGTATCCCTAACAGCAACCTCGAAGGAGCCGTTCGAAGCAGATGCCTTGATCGCGACTTCGCCAGCGTCGGTGAACTTGATGGCATTGCCAACGAGATTCAACAGGACCTGCGCAATGCGCCGCTCGTCGCCGCGCCCGACCGGCAAACTTGGCGGCAGCTCAACCTTCAGCGAAAGCCGTTTCTCGTTCGCCAGCGGCTCGACCGACGTGAAGACGCTGTGCACTACGTCCGACAGCGAATAGTCCGCAAGCGAGAGCGAAAGCTGCCCGGCTTCGATCTTGGACAGGTCTAGCACGTCGTTGAT
>DATMEE010000037.1:0-15199 GCA_035557035.1 Phycisphaerae bacterium | reverse complement strand
GTGCGGCTTGGCCCAGTAGCTGAACATGACCGGCACGGTGGAGAGCACCTGCATGCGCACGCCGGCGGCATCGCACTCGGTTATGCGCGTTTCGGGATTCCAGCAGTTGTCCTGAATCTCGCGAAAGACTTCGCCGTCGATGTGCATCTTCGCGCGGCACGGCTCGAAGTGATCGAGCTGGACGAAGCCGCCGTAGCCGTATTTTTCGCGGAGGCTGGGCCAGTTCTTGGGGAGGATGTGGGTGTGGAGGTCGATTTTCATGAAATCTCATGCACCTATGGAAGAAGGCCGAGCGACCCCTTTGTTTCGATGGATTCGCTGCAGCCGCTGTAATCGCTTTATCGCTTCGGACCGCGGCTTAGATTCACCTCGCTCCCATCGGCTGATGGTTTGCACACTCACTGCGAGAGCTGACGCGAATTCCTGCTGAGTCATACCGATTGATTCACGCAAGGACCGCAGGTGACCGGGGCTACTGGATTTTCTTATTTCTAATAATAGGGACCGAAGTCGATCCAGCGTGCGGATAGCCTCGACCGTATAAGAAAGCTCGCCCGATTGAGAATTTCGGAGCATGGGAACGCGCGCCGCGACACGGCCCTCCGGAAAAGATTCTTCCACCCAGACAATGATGGATCGATTTGCAGGTTGCTTCATCATAATCTCAATTCCAGTTCAGTGTGATCAGGCGAGTGTCCCAGTCGATGCTACAAACAATGCGGACTTCTCCATCGTCATGGAGTCGCCCGAACAACCAGATTTGCTGGCGATCGTTCTCGTCGTGCCCGCGCGCTTCCACTCGATCGGGTTCCAAAAGGATTGGCACGACGTCATGCCAGAATAGATGCCGGGCATTCATTCGTTCACGGAAATGAGTTCGCACTTCGAGAAAAGAATAGTCGCCAGCTTCGGCGAGAATTACGCAACGACGAATATGATCGGCCGCATCCCTGCTGGATCGTTTCATCCGCAAATCATAATTCTTGACTAGCTATTTGTCTAGTCATTGATAAGCGTTTTCGAACCGGCGTCCGATCTTCTCTCCGGAGGGATTGAAAGGCCGAATTTCCCAAGGATTTACTTCGCCGGCGGCGGCACTTCCACCTTTGTCCCGCACTTCTTGCACGTTCGCAGTTCCTCGTTCGACAGAAACTCCTGTATCACCGGCTTGAGCTGCGTGCCCAGGTTCGTCAGGTAGAAGTGTGGATCGTGTACGATCTCGCCGCAGTTGTCGCAGTACCAGCGGATGTGATCCTCCTGCCCGACGGGGCGGCGATGCTCGATGACCAGGCCGACCGTGCCGGCCGGCCGCTGAGGCGAGTGCGGCGTGTTGGGCGGCAGCAGGAAGATGTCGCCCTCGTGAATGGGGATGTCGCGAACCTTTCCGTCCTCGCGGACGCGCAGGGTGATGTCGCCCTCAAGCTGGTAATAGAACTCCTCGGTCGGATTAATGTGAAAATCCTTGCGGATGTTCGGCCCGCCGACGACCATGATCATGAAGTCGGTGTCCTCCCAGACCATTTTGTTGCCGACAGGGGGCTTGAGCAGGTGACGGTGCTCGTCGATCCACTTCTTGAAATTGAACGCGGAACCCATGGCCATGCGGCACCTCCTTCGCAGCGCGGAGTTGAGAAACGAACCAGATGGATTGTACGGTTCTGGAATCCAGCGTGTCAAAATTCGGTCGATCAAATCGCACCGAGCGCTTCTTCAGGGACTCGGCTTTGATCGGTCGAGCCTCCTTTCCATAAGACAGACTCCGCCCCATGGTCGCGAACCCGTCACTCCACCGGATTCCGGCAGCCAGGCGAGCGGGTGGAACCACCAAGGTAGCCGTTTTAGTTTTGCCGCCACCTTGAGCAGGCCGCGGATTTCCAACGGATGCCAGCCATGCGGCGCGAAAAAGCGGGGACCTACCAGCGGGCCGAATTTGAAGGGGGCGCCGGCGGCATTAACCCTTGCGCCGATGTTCTTCTGCAGAATCCGCAACATTCCCGGCGAGGCGAGGTCCAGCGCCCAGCGATGGAAGCTCGGCGGCGCGGCGAGGTCGCGGGCCAGTGCCGCGACTTCGTCATTATGCATATAGATCAGGAGTCCTTCAGTGATCACCATGACCCGTCCGGCTCGTTCACCCAGCCGGGCGAACAACTCGCAGCGGCCGGCCACGTCCGCCAGGTCGAGCCGTACGCGTTCCAGTTTGCACACCGGCGTTTCGCCCGCGAGGAGCTTTTCTTTGTATGCAATCAGATCCGGCAGATCGACCTCAACCCAGATAAGCGACGGCGGCAGCGACATCCGGTATGGCCGCGCATCCAGTCCCGCGGCAAGATTTACGACCATGTCGCAACCGGCGGAGATTTCGTCCTCGATAAATCGGTCAAACTGCCATGTGCGCGACGCCCAGGACCAGGCCTGCCGGTGGGACGTTGGAAATGATTCGAGAATCTGCTCGCCGCGTTCGCCCGCCAGCCGCCGCGCGAAGGGGTCGCGAAACAGAGCGTCGGGACGATCGGCCTCCTCGGCTCGGAACATGGCGGCCCAGCGGGCGGTGTCGGAGATATTGCGCATGAGCGGTTGGGCAGCGGGCGCGAGTGGAGTGTGCATACGGAGTATTCTGTTCCAAATGCTCCATGATTCAAAACGGCGATTGATGGAATTGCGCTAGAGGCCAGTAGAATTTCCTCACCTCGCTGGCGCTTCGGCCTCGGAAATGAGCCTTCGTGATCAAAATCTGCTGTGGATCAGGAACTAACCCAGCTTTAAGTCCGGGGTTCGTCGCCCGTGTCTAATCGACCGAGCGTTCGACCACGATCGGGTTGCCGGTGTCCAATGGCCGCGCGGGTCTAACCCCGAGGTCCTCCCGGCGATAATTGGGCGCCGCGGATTGGCGCGCCGAGACCCGTGCCGCCGCGGCGCCGTCACGGAATCCGCCGCCGCGGGTGACGCGATAGCCTCCCTCGCCATAGCCCGACAGCCGCCGGGCATCGCCTTCCGTGACGGGATGCTCGTAGCTGCCATAGGCATCCAGGCACCATTCGGAGACGTTGCCGCTCACGTCGAACAACCCGAAGCCGTTCGGCTCAAAGCGGCCGACCGGCGCGACCTGCCCGGGATAGCCGTCTTGAGTCAACTCTTCGTCACCCAAATTTGCAGTCTGTCGAAGAGAGCCCTTTGCAGTACCGTTCGGCCATGGTCCCGCGGCGCCGGCTCGCGCGGCAAACTCCCACTGGGCCTCGGTCGGCAGGGCGAGGCCCGCGGCGACGAGTACCGATTCACACTCATCCCAACTGATGTTTTCAACGGGCAGTGTGACTGCGCCGGCATCGGATGCGGGGGCGCCCCGGGGGCGCGTGATCCGCGCCCACTGGGCGGCCGTCATCTCATATTTTGAAATATAGTAGGGCTGCAACCGTACCCTATGCACCGGCGACTCATCCTCGTCGGCCAGCGGATCGGCGAAGCCCGTGCCGGTCGTCTCCGGGGCAAGGCGCGCCGACGCGCCCAGGGTGAATTCGCCGCCCGGCATCAGCACGAGCACCAGGCCCGTCGCACGCGTCACAACCAGTTTCCCCGAGGCGTCGCGCGCGGGTGCCGCTCCGGACTGCAGGTGGCAGAATTCCCATAGGCCGGACTTGGGGTCGCGGCCGATCGGGACCAGACCGATTTGCGGAACAAGCCACGCGGCATTTTCGGAAGCGTCGGCGCCGCGAGATCGTTGTATGACGTCGGCGTATCGCGGACACTCATCAGGGTTGGAAACGGACTTGATCGCGCGCTCCCATTCGCCTCGATACTGATAAATCGTGTCGCGCTTGATCGTGCGGGCGACACTCATGCGGCGCCTGATGTCGGCCACGAGCCCGGTGGAAGAATTGAAGAAGTCCTGCAAATCGCGCTGCAGCTTCACCAGCGAGTCGTGTCGAAGCCGGTCGAGGTGGTCGTCAAATTCGCATATGTGATTTCGCAAGACGAGACGAGCAAGATATGACTCGGTCCGGGTCAGGTCTTCGATTTGCGAGCGCGTCTGTGCGATAAGCTTCTTCGTGACGGCGTCCGGATTGGACTGCGCGAGCAGCCGATCGAGGGAGGACCGTGCTCGATCGAGCGACTCCCGGACTTCACCCAGCTCACGGGTTCTTCGCAAAAGGCGCGGGTCGTCCACCGGCTGCAGGATGTAAGCATGAGGTTGCTCATGGAGCGCGACGAGTTCCCGATGAGTTTCCACAACCAGCGGGCGCAAGGCCTCGGCCCTCTCAAGCCAGCGAGCCATCGGGATGAGGTTTTCCGGAGAAGGGGGACCAAGCTTGAGCGCTTCATCGCGCAGGCGGTCCAACTCCGCGGCGGAGACCAAAATGCGCACTTCCTCGACGCGCTGGTAATATTGACGAAATCCCCAGGTACTCACCAAAAAGCCGCCGAGCAGCAACACAAAGAGCGTCGTTAGCGAGCCGACAAGGGCCGTGTGCCGCCGTGCGAATTTCCGAAAAAGATACAAGCCTCCCGGCCGCCGCGCCTTGATGGGCTCGTTGTGCTGAAAGCGGCGCAAATCAGCGGCGAAGTCCGCGCACGACTGGTAGCGACGTCCAGGCAATTTCTCCAGCGCTTTGAATAGGATGGTTTCGACGTCTCCCCGGTAGGCGCGGTTCATCGATCCCATCGGCGCCGGGTCATCCTCGCGAATGGCCCGCGCGGTTTCGGGAATCGATTGCCGGCTCACATTCAGGGGGTAGCGGCCGGTCAACATGCGGTATCCCACGACGCCCAGCGCGTACACATCGCAACGTGCGTCGACGGAGTCGGGATCGCCCTGAATCTGCTCGGGGCTCATGTAGGGAAGGGTGCCGATGAGTTTTTTCTGATCGGTATGAAAGCTGGCGGACTGGATGTCGAGATCTGTCACACGGGCGACACCAAAGTCGAGCACCTTCGGCTGGCCGGCGGAATCGACAAGGATGTTGCTGGGCTTCAGATCGCGATGAACGACGTTATTTTGGTGTGCGTGCTCGACGGCGTCGCACACCTTCGCGAGGAGTTCGAGTCTGGCGTGTAGATCGAGCTTGTGGGCCTCGCAATAGTCGGTGATCGGCAGGCCTTCGACGAACTCCATCGCGAAGAAAGGTTGCGCGGCCGCCGCAGTCTCCTCCAGACCGCCTTCGTAGATGTGCGCGATGCCGACGTGATGAAGGCGTCCAAGCGTCTTCGCCTCGGCCTCGAAACGCTGGAGCATCTCGGGGCCGATCCAGCCGGATCGCAGGACTTTTATCGCGACGACGCGCTGCGTGTGTGGCTGCTCGGCTTTATAGACGATTCCCATGCCTCCGTGGCCGAGGACGCCCAGAATGCGATAGTGGCCGATCTGGGCCGGCTGGGCGATCGTGCGCTCCTCCGCTTCTTCGATCTGGGTTCGCGCGATTTCGAGCAGTTCGAGGTCGGAGTTTGAGACTGAGGCGTCGGCGGACATAGTCAGGCGCTAAAGGTGCAGGGCGAAGCGTTTTGCGGCGCACGATCAATGATCGCTCAAAAACCGCGAGTCGGAGCCGAACCTCTCGCGAAGCCGAGCCACGGCTCGAATGCGGATGAGATGCACGGCGCCGGTCGTCTTATTCATTTTATCAGCAATTTCGCTCACGCTGAGTCCATCGAAGAAAGTCCATCTCAGCACGCTGCGCCAGTCTCGGGGAAGCGAATCGACTTCAGACTCCAGAAACTGGCGGAGTTCCTTGCCCATGGCGTGCCAGGACGGGGTCCCGAGGCCGCCGGTGAGCAGCTCGTTCAGCCAGGCAAAATCGCCGGCATCATCGGGGGCGGTGAGTCGATTGCCGGGCTGCGGCCGCTTTTCCCGTTCGAGTGCCTGAATGGCGTCGCGGAGATTGTTTTCCGTGACGCGCCAGAGCCAGCCGGGGAAGGCCCGCGCATCCCCCTTGAATCGGTCAAACTGGAGGAAGGCCTCGAAATAAGTCACTTGCAGAATGTCGTTTGGCTCAAGCACGGATCGCCACTTGGGATTGATCTCGATGCGGGGCCTCAGGGGGGGTCCGTGACGCAGGAGGAGTTGCTGCAAGGCATCACGATCGCCGCCGCGGGCGCGGAGGAGAAGCTGCTCGTCGGATAAACCGCCGTTATCGTTGAATGCCATGACGATTCATCGACACGACCCTCGCGAGTGGACGTTGGAGGCCTGCGCGCGACCGAGACGGCCAGCATCGTACCTGAAATAACGGCGCTGAAAACCTAGGACCGCACTCCACCGATGGCCGACTATAGGCCGTTCATGATCAGGCGATGATCCCGTGACAATGTTACGCACGTCGACCTGCGGTGAAGGGCGGATGGGCCTGGATCACAAGCCGTGCAAGGCTATTCGCGCTCGGCTCGCATCACAGTAACGTCTTCCTCCGGTTCCTCGCCGTTCAGCGGAACCTCGGAAATCGCGTCGACGACATCCATGCCTTCGATGACATGCGCGAAGACCGTGAACCCGCCATTCTGATTATCGAGGTTCTCCGAATTGTCGTCGAGGTTCACGAAGAATTGCGACGTGGCGGAATCGGGATCGCCACCGAGCTTGGCCATGGCGACCGTAGCCCGAAGATTGCTTCGATCCACGTCGAACTCATTGACGATGGGATCACGCAAGCCATCGGGGGGAATCATGCCGGGGAGGAACCCGCCGCCCTGAACGACAAAATCGGGGACGATGCGATGGAAGATCGTCCCGTCGTAGAAGCCATCCTCGACATATTGCAGGAAATTGTCGGTCGTGACCGGCGCGTCGTCGACCAACTCGAAGACGATGTCACCCATGGAGGTTTCAAGCCGTACGAGATTCGGCGTCACGACGCGAAACGCATCGTCAAGGCGGTCCGTGGTGTCGTCAGGGTTTTCAACCACGATGTCGTAGTCGCCGAGTTCGGCCGCCGACAGGTCGAAGTCGGCTGTAATCTGGGTTTCCGATCTGACATCAACTTGCGTGGCAGACAACTGAGTCGCTCCGCGCTCCAGGCGGACCGTTGCGCCCTGGTCGAAATTCACGCCATCGATTTCCAGGGCGTCGATCGTCGTTTCGACTTCACCGTATCGCTCGGAGATGGACGTTACAAGCAACTCCTCTGTCGTGACGACGACGTCGATCGTGGCGGAATCCGAGACGCCCTGCTCGTCGAACACCTCAAGCTGGACCGTGAAAGTTCCGGGGGCGGCATAGGCGTGCTCGACCGCCGGCCCGCCGTCGCTGAGGGTTTCGCCGTCACCGAAGTCCCAATCGAAGCGTTCGATTTCGCCATCGACGTCGGAGCTGCCGGAGCCGTCGAAGCTGAGCAGCAGCGTGTCGCTCTCGTCCACCTCAAAAGTAAATTCTGCATTCGGCGCCGCGTTGACGAAGATGGTCCGCTGCGTGAACACGCGCTCGCCGCGATTGTCCTTGACCGTCAGGCGGACGGTGTACGTGCCGCCAACGGCATAGGTATGATTCACGGTTCGGCCGAGTGCCTGACCGCCGTCACCGAAATCCCAGCGAAATTCTTCGATGGTTCCGTCGGGATCGCGACTGGACGCGGCGTTGAAACGCCGGGTGATTCCTTCAACCCCCGAATCGGACGCCGCATCTTCGACGGTGAAGGTCGCGATGGGCTTCTGATTCGGCCCGAGGATGTCGATGGGCAGCCTGCCGGTGGCAATGAGCTTCGCCGGTTCGGCGCGAATGGGATCGGCGCCCGAGAAAAGATGAACGCTGACCGTAAAGGTGCCGTTGCCACTAAACGTATGGGAGACACGGCGGCCCGCGTCGACGGGAAGATCCCGGGCCATCCCGCCATCGCCGAATTCCCACGAGATGCGGTCCGTCTCGGGGAATTGCCGGAGATCCACCTCCAGGGTACGCGAGGCCACGCCCTCCCCCGGCGAGGTTGCAATGATCGCGGGCGGCCCGCGCAAGTCATCCAGGAAGGAGTTCCCGGGGGAATCACAGGTTTCGCCCGACAGGCCGAACAGCATGGTCAGGCATCCAAATAGACAAATCGTCGTCACTCGCGTCATGACGATGGTTCCTCGGTGATTGGCTTCGTGTTGCCGAGAAAGAAACGCAGACCCCCGCCGCGTCGCCCTGGACAATACTCGTTGGTTAATCATATTCCCGGTTGCCACCGAAAGTTAGGGCGTGGCGCGATAATGTGGAACTTCCAATTAAGAAATGCGGACCGCCGGCTTTCGCTTTCGGGAAGGGCGGAATCGTTGAGCTATCGAGTGTGGGTAAACTTTCACACTTGGGGACAACCGGATTGCCCAAATGATTCCCAGTTCTCGGAACTTTGCCCGCGTCCCTCCCAGTGAACCCGATTCGGAGATGACGCTGAGATTCTTGCAAGCGTCTATTTCATAAAGGGTTGTCGCGATGGCGCTCGTGCGAAACTCTAATCGCGGGATTCGATTGGCACGGCCGTTGCATTTCGTCAGATGTCGATCAAGACGGCGATGGCGAGCCGCGGGGTCGGCCTGACGCAAGTCAGTCAAAAATCCGACTACTACCCCCAAGCACGGGTTGCGGTGACCTAGGCTTGGAATCGACGTGCCGAACCCAGCAATGGGGACGGTTGTGTGTGAAGGGGTGGGCTCGAGTGCGAGGCGAGCCCACCTCGTTTTTTTTTGCGCTCGGTGCGGAAGATTACGGGAGCGCCATGCTAACGGTCGCAACTCAATCCACTCATTCGCATTTCCAGAGAGACCTATTCTCGCGGTGGAGTGGCCGGCCCGGCCAGCCACGCTCAATTTCTCATTGGCCATGCACCGCGGCAGCGGACGTTACCCTTTTGTCTCGTCTGCGATTTCCTGCGGACGGGTTGCTACGAACAGCAATGGAACGCGACGGACTCCGTTGGAATTGATCGGGGACCGCGAGCGAATTTCAGCACGGTCTGCACGTCCGCGAAGCTCCCCGATCGCGTCTTCGATTCCCTCGCATCGAGGGTGCAACATGAGCACCTCGCGGTAGATGGCGAGCGCTTCAGATCGATGTCCGAGCGCTGCAAGGGCGTGGCCTTGGGTCGCGAGCGCGCCGAAATGGAATGGGTTTTCGCGGTGCGCCTTGCGGGCATCGCGAAGTGCCGAAGCATAGGCACTTTGCAAGAAAGAGGCCTGGGCACGCTGATGATGAGCCTCGGCGTAATGTGGAAAAGCGCGAATCAACTCCGTGAGCATCGGCACGGCGTTATCGGTTTCTCGGTCATACATCCGTTCGATGATCTTGCAAAGCACCGCCTGTGCGGTTTGGCCGCCGGCGCGGAACCAGATCGTCCAGAGCGCCTGCTCGGCCGTCGCGACGACCACGGCGGAGGAATGGTGCAAAAGGCTGACGAGAGCCTGGCATGCGGCACTGTCGCCGATCAGTCCGAGGCACAAAGCCGCCGTTCGTTCAACCTTTTCATCGCCGGCCGTCAGAAAAGGCATCAGGCACTCGGGCGTCCAGTCGTCCCTTAGGACGCGGGTCAGCCCGGTCAAATCGCCCGATGTCTCGAAGGGTTCAACCGTCACCAGAAGGCGCGTCGCGGCCGCTTGATCGCTGGCGTTCATGCACCTGTCCTCTGGACCCACGGACCGGACGTCAACGTACGCGTGAACGGCTTTCCTGAATTCCGGTCAACACCGGAGCCTGAAGATGGGCGTCGATCCTCGAAGGCTGCGGGAGCGAATGCCCTTGCCGCCGCGAACAAATCGACTGTTTTCGATATTATGCACTTCGCGGGCGGTAATCAAACGAATGTACCGCTAAAATGTGAAATTTAGGAGCATCATGCAGCCCGAAGCCGTCAGAGCATTGCTGGAAGCCGTTCGCCGGGGGGAGACCTCGACCGACGCCGCCATGGAAAGTCTGCGGCGGCTGCCGTTCGAGTCGATCGATTTTGCGAGGATCGACCATCACCGGGCGCTGCGCTGCGGGTTTCCCGAGGTCATCTATTGCCAGGGGAAGACTCCGGTCCAAGTGGTCGAGATTTTCGACAAGATGGTGTCCGCCGGGGCCGACGTACTGGCGACGCGGGTGAACTCGGAACACGCACAATCGTTGCGGGCGAAGTTCGACCGAGCGGTGCATGAGGAAGTGGCGCGGTGCGCCTGGATGAAGCAATCGCCGGAGCGTCTGACGGAGGGGACGATCGCGCTGGTTGCGGCCGGGACAAGTGATTTGCCGGTGCTGGAAGAAGCGCGGGTGACGTGCCAGCTTTTTGGGCAGCGGGTGACGGTTTTGAATGACGTAGGGGTGGCCGGTCTCCACCGGGTGTTGGCGAGTTTGGAGACGCTGCAGGCGGCGCGGGTGATCGTGGCGGTCGCCGGCATGGAGGGCGCGTTGCCGGGGGTGCTCAAGGGGCTGGTTCGGGCGCCGGTGATCGCGGTGCCGACGAGCGTGGGCTATGGGGCGAATTTCGGCGGAATCGCGCCGCTGCTGACGATGCTGAACGCATGCTCGTCCGGCGTGGCAGTAGTGAACATCGACAACGGGTTCGCGGCGGGGTATCTGGCTTCGTTGATCAACATGATCGGCGAGCGGGAGTAGCGGTGTCTGCTGCGAGGCACTAGTGACGGGCCGGGCAAGCATTTTACGTCTTTCTAAGCGAAGCGAAGATTCCTGGCGAATGCGCGCGCGTGCTTTGAATTGAGAGGGTTGCGCCAACAGGCAGGATCCTTCCTCGCTGCTGCTCGTCAGGATGACGCGCGAAACGCCATTTCTGAAATCTCACGCATTTTTCCGGGTGAAATTGCCTTAATCTGTTTCGTATCCCTCCGGTAACGATCCATCCTCCTGTCTAACGGCATCGACCCAATCCTGTCTACTTCTCCAACGCGGCGCATGTGCGGTCGCGATGCGAAAGCGGAGCATCGGAAACTGCTAAAGAAAGGAGTGACTCCGATGAAAAGAACATTCGCCCTGGCCTTGGTCCTGTCCCTGGCGCCCTCTCTGAGGGCCTTCGCCGCCGAAGCGGTCGCGACCTCGATCGCGACAAACGGCGGGCACGCCTCCTCGACGGCCACGGCGGTCGGCAACGCCCGTGCGACTTCGACGGCCGTCGCGACGAACGGCGGTCGCGCCATCTCGAATTCGGAGGCGGTCGGGCGGCGGAATGGATTTGCCGTCAGCGATTCGCTGGCCATCGCTGACAGAGGCCTGTCAGTGAGCAACTCGCGTGCCCATGCGGTCGGCCGGCGGGGCGGGGCGGCGGTCGCAATGAGCGACAGCGTCGCGGTGACCGTGGGCGGCGTGGCGATCAGCAACAGTGATGCCGACGCCCGCGGCCGGTTCGGCGGGTTCGCCAACAGCCGGTCGTCCTCTCTGGCGATGAGTCGTCACGGCGTGGCGATCAGCGACAGCGGCGCCCGCAGCAACGGCTACTTCGGCGGCAATGCCGTCGCGGAAAGCGAATCGGTGTCGGATACCATCGGCGGCATGGCGACCAGCCACGTCCGCTCGGATTCGGAAGCCGGCTGGCGCGGATCGGCCTACAGCAATGGCTTCGGTTTTTCCGCCAGCGGTCCGCACCGATCGAGCCGGGCACGCGTAGTAGCCACCAGCCGTGCGAATCGATTCGGCAACGCTCGCGTGGACAGCGCGGCCATCGAGGTGCGACGGTAAGTTCGATCAACAAGGTACAAAGTCCGGTCGGTGAGTCGGCTAACGCTCAAGCCGGCTCGCCGGCCGGTTCGAGGAAAGCAAAACGTTCTCTTGAACGGTTGCAGGAAAAGACAAGTAAATGAGCCGGCGCGACGGCCGGCAGGAGTGAACGCAGTGTTTACCGGCATGAACAAACGGATGAAGGGAATGATGGGGTTTGCTTTCGCGATGTGCCTGGCGGCCGGCACGTCGGTGGCGCAAGCAGGCGAGGCTTCGACAAGCGCTTCAGCGGGGTCAAATGGGCGAGGCCCCGGCACCGCGAGCGCGACGGCGGCATACAACGGCGATGGCCGTGGATTCGCGAACACGCACACGCGCAGCGGCAACGTGAATTACGGACGCGGCACTGCGTTCGGCGTCGATGAAGACGGGGTGAGTTTCTCGGTGAGCCAGGCGCTGGCCCCGCGGTTCGGCCCGGCCTTTGCAAGCACGTTCAACATCTCCGTCGGCTTTGACGGCGAGGTGAACTCCAGTCACGGTTCGAGCGTCGCCCGCGGCGGCCGCGTGCGGGAAGTGAATGCCGGCGGGTTCGCTGGGAGCAACCGGCTCAGCGGCGGGTCGGCGGGCGCGACGGCCGGCGGACGAACCGGTTCGCGTGGTCGAGTTTCGGTCGAGACGAAATCGACGTCGAATCGATCGCTATTCCGCCGCTAAGGAAAGTAGCGCGGATTATGTGAAAGCTCCAAAAAACGAGCCGTTCAGAAAAAGCCCCGGCGAAGCCTCGTCGGGGCCTTTCACGTTGATTCGCAGATTGGGTGAGTCTCGCTTTTCTACAGTGAAATTCAGGGCACAAAAAAGCCCCTCGTGAAAAACACGAGGGGCCGTTTACTGATACTGCGCTCACTGCCGATTAGAAGCCGAACGCAGCCAGGATCGCTTCGACGACATCGCCGACGGCGCCCAAAATCTGCGAAACAAACGCAAATATCGATCCGATTGGGTCGTTCATAACAAACTACTCCTGTACGAGCCCAATTGACAAAGTCCCGGCACACCGCCGGAAGCTCTCGATCTTCATGCAAGCATGATGCCATGCCGCCCGTGGCGGGCGTACGACCCATTCATTCACGATTTCGCAAGGGATTTGGGCAATAGTCCACGCTTTCGAAGAGCCATCGTGGCATTATTCCCCAATTTTTTATAAACCTGGTCGGAAAGCATCGGTGGCGGTGGCTCAATTTGCCGCTTCGATCTTGAGCACGTCGAGGTCTTGAAATTCGGCGATTTTGAATAGGCGCGTCCCAGCGGGAAAACGGTCGCGCAAGGATTGTTCCAGAATGATGAACTTCGCGGAATCAGCGGGGAAGTCCACCGATTCGTCGCCGAGCACGTCGCGGTAGCTCACGTGGTCAAGACGGGCGATGTATGTCGCGCCGGCGATCAATCGCTTGGAGTTATGGTGATTTGGCGTGATGCAGAGCAGGTCGGCATCCGCGGGAACGATTCGCGCCAAAAGCGCGCCGAATTCGCGCATGTCGACCAATTGACGGTCGGCCTTGGCGCGTTGTTCGGGAAGACGTCGGAGGTTGATGGTCCATTCGATGAATTGAGCGGAAGCGATCACGACGACGCAGGCCACAGCCGCGATGCGCCAAGTGCGACGCTGTCTGAAGATCGGATTCAAGAATAGCCAGAGCAACGCACCGTAGAACATCGGAACCAGCGGGAGGACCAGGCGCGCGCCTTCGTCCCAGGGCCAGAACGCCAGGACTGTAAGCACGATGATGGCGTAGATGTCCATTGGCTGGCGCAATCGAACCCCTCGATAGAGCAGCATCGAGATCAACACGCCGGAGACGCCGATGGTCGCAAGCGTCGACCAGCCTGCCTCGAACGCGCGCCAGCCGAGACGGTTGGGAAGCATGGCGCTTTTGATGTCTTCAAGGCGCAGATAACCAAAATGAGCCAATCGCTGAATCTGAAGAGACAGCCCCGTGGCATCCGTCTGTTCGGCGGTCATGGGGTGTTTCCACATTCGTCCGTAACCGCCGGCTTCCGGAAAGGCGGACTGCCGAACGTGCCATGCCATCGGCAATGCGCCGGCGGCGGCGATAAAAATTGCGGCGTGCAGAAAGCGCCGCCCAACCGAATCGCCGGCTCGAAGCCAGAGCAGGAGCAACCCCGTAGGCACGAGCGCCAGACCGATCGTCCTGACCATGATCGCAACGCCGGTGAGGATGCCCGCAATCGCGCAGCGCGTCCGCGCTTCGCCACGTGTCTGCAGGCGATCAATCGCCATCAGCGCCATGAGCTGAACCGGAACGAATACCATCTCCGACAATGCCACGGTGGTTTGATTCAGAAGCGCCGTATTCGTGACGGTGAGAAGTCCCACAAGCAGGGCCGCACTTTTTCCAAGTGTTCCTTGATAAAGCGTGAAGACGAGAACGCCGGTCGCGACATGACACCCTGCAAGCAGAAGCCGAATCCCCAGAAGCGGCAGCGGGCCGGCTGCCATCAGCGGGGCCAACGCAACTGGAAAACCTGGGGGGCGCATTAAGAAATGGCCCGGGAAATGGCCGGTTTCGTAAAGCGACCGCGCGGCCGTCAGATATGCGATGCTGTCGGGCGCCAGAAGGCACCAGTCGCCGACGGCGGGTGCTACGAGTAAAGCGCTGATGATGAGGAGAGTCGCAATCGGCCGGCGCGCAAGGCGGTTCGCGGCGGACCGAAGTCCCCGTTGTGGAAGTGCATCTGCCCTGCCGGTCGCATCGATCATGTGCTCTAAGATTCATCGACCGTTTGCAGGCATGCCTCAGTCTCACGGCGATAGTGGAGACATCTGCTATTTTCGCTAGAATCCGCCTATGAATCTCAACGAAAAACAATCGATCAATCCAGGGGAAATCGCCACGCTGGGAAAGCTGAAGACCGCCGGCTGGAAGTCGAAATCGGTCAAGCAGGAACTGCATGACAATCTGCAGCGATTGCTGATGCGGCGTGAAGACCTTTTTCCGGGCATCGTCGGGTACGAAAACACGGTCATTCCCGAAATCTGCATCGCGCTGCTGGCGAAGCATGATCTGCTTTTCCTCGGCGAAAAGGGGCAGGCCAAGAGCCGGCTGATGCGCGGGCTGGTGCGGCTGCTCGACCCAGTCATCCCCTACGTCGCGGGCAGCGAGCTGCACGATGATCCGCTGAACCCGATCTCGCGATACGCGAAGCGGCTGATCGCGGACAAGGGCGACGCCACGCCGATCGCCTGGTGGCCGCGGGAAGAGCGCTACGCAGAGCGGCTCGCGCCTGGCTCGAAGTTCGCGGATCTGATCGGCGAAATCGACCCGGCCAAGCTGGCGGCGGGCACGAGCATGAGCACCGAGGACGCGCTGCACTTCGGGCTGATCCCGCGCATGCACCGCGGTATCTTCGCGATGAACGAAGTGCCGGAGCTGGATGAACTGGTGCAAGTCGGGCTGTTCAACATTCTTGAGGAACGCGACGTGCAGATTCGCGGATACCCGATTCGGTTCGACATCGACGTGGTGATTCTCTTCTCCGCGAACCCATCGACGTACAATCGCAGCGGCAAGGTCATTCCGCAGC
>DATMEE010000036.1:0-16145 GCA_035557035.1 Phycisphaerae bacterium | reverse complement strand
CATCCGGCGTTGCTACCGAAGCACGGCGGCAAGGGCTTTCACGGCGCGAAGGTACACGAATCCGTGCTGGCCGCCGGCGACATGGAGAGTGGTTGCACGGTTCACTGGGTAAACAACGAATACGACGCCGGCGAGATCATCGCTCAATCCCGATGCCCGGTGCTGCCCGGCGACTCTCCCGAGACGCTGGCCGCGCGCGTCGCGAACCTCGAGCACGAGCTGCTCCCCCGCGTCATCGCCGACATCCGCGACGGCCGCACCAAGCCCATTCATTGACCTGTGAGAAAGTCTTCCGGCCGATCGAGCAAATCCTTCAGCACTACCTCGCGGCTCTCTCCGCTCTGCATCGCCTTGATTTGCACGGTCCCGCGATCGCGCGTCTCATCCCCCAGAATGACCGCGTACCGGCAGCCGCGCTTGTCCGCCGCCTTCAACTGCTTCCCGATCGCTTGTTGCGCGTAGCTGAACTCCACGGCCAGCCCGCGCCGCCGCAGCGCCGCGACGGTCGGGTGGAGCGAATCCCGCAATCCGTCGGCCGCGTCCGCGACAAAGACGCTCGCGATTGACGTCGCCCCCGTCAGCAGCCCCCGATCTTTCAACATCAATGACAAGACAACGTCACCCATGCCGAATCCGACGGCCGGTTCCTTCGACTTGCCCAGCTTGCCCAAGAGATCATCGTAGCGGCCGCCCCCGCAGATCGCACGTTCGCTTTCGGCGCGGTCCAGAAACTCAAACACCGGGCCAGTGTAATACGCCAGCCCCCGGACAATCCGCAGGTTCAACTTGCAGAAATCTCCAACGCCAAATTCGTCAAGAATCCGCAGCAGCCGGCCCGTTTCGTCGAACGCCGCCTCCAGCTCCGCGGTATTCTCCGCGATCTGCAGCACCGCCGAGCGCAAACCATCCAGCGAATCGACCTTCAACAAATCCATCAGCCGCGCGAACGAGATACTCGCCTCGTAACGCTCACCCCACCTGCGCGCCAGTTCCTTTTCGTCGAACTTACCGGCCTTATCGAGAATCGCATACGCGCCCGCGTGCGCGTCCGCTGCGATTCCCGCCGCGCTGAAGATCGATCCGATCAGCTGCCGATTGCTGACGTGCACCGCGAAATCTCTCTCGGTCAGTCCAAGTTCGCGCAGCCCCTCGATGCCGACCAGAATGCACTCCGCGTCGGCGATCACGTCCGCAGTGCCGATCACGTCCACGTTCCACTGAAAGAACTCGCGCAGGCGCCCGCGCTGAACGTTTTCGCCGCGAAACAGCTTTGGGATGCAGAACCACTTGATCGGCTTGGCCAGGGTGTTGATCCGCGCAGCCACCATTCGCGCCAGCGTCGGCGTCATCTCCGGCCGCAACGCCAGCTCACGTCCGCCCTTGTCGCTGAGCGTGAAGAGCTGCCCGACCAACTCGTCGCCGCTCTTTTCTCGGTATAGTTCGAGGTATTCGAGCGTCGGCCCCTCGAATTCCTCAAACCCATGCCGCAGCGAGACGCTGCGCCACGCATCGAAAATACGCTGAATCGGCGCGTAATCCTCCGGATAAAGATCCCGCGTCCCTTTGACCGCTTGAATGGCCATGCGCGGCGGATTCTAAGCCGTAGGGTGGGCATTGCCCACCTTCGCGATTCGGATGTCAGCGCGTTCCGGCACCGGTGGGCAATGCCCACCCTACCGCTGATCTCGACTAACATTCCCACGATGCGCGTCATCGCCGGAAAATATCGCGGCCGCACTCTTGCCACGCCTGAAGGCGCTTCCACCCGCCCCATCCTCGACCGCGTCAAAGGCTCGCTTTTCGACTGGCTTGGCTCGCGCCTGGCTCTACCCGGCTACCTGCCCGCCGTGAACGTCTGCGACCTCTTTTGCGGCGCGGGAAGCCAGGGAATCGAATCGCTCTCGCGCGGCGCGGCGTTCTGCGCCTTTGTCGAAATCGACCCCGCCGCGTTGAAATGCCTTCGCGAGAACCTCGCCACCCTCAGAGTCGCCGAACCCCACGAAATCGTCGCACGTTCCGCCGAAGCCGCCACGGTCCGCCCGCCCGACGGCCGCGGGTTCTCGATTATTTTCATCGATCCGCCGTTTCGTCTCAGCCAGGACCTTCGCCCGGAATCAACGATGGGCCGCGTCATCGCGCGTCTGGGAAATCAGATTCCCACCGAGCTGGACGCCCTTCTGCTCTGGCGGCACGACGAAGCCCTAAGGCTTCCCGACAAACTTGCCGAAACATGGCAAACCACCGACCGCCGCGCCTGGGGCACGAACGCCATCAGCCTTTACGAGCAGGGGCCGTAAACAGGAAAAATCGCCAAACGGCAAACCGGGTATGAGCGACAATCCCTCAGATGGGCATAATACCCCCACGATGACCTACGCTCCCAACGATCCCGCCGACATGCTCGGCGCCGCCGACCTCGTCGTGCGAAAACTCCGCGAGGCCGGCCATGTGGCCTACTTCGCCGGTGGCTGCGTGCGCGACCTGGCCATGGATCGGCCGGCCAGCGACTACGACGTCGCCACATCGGCCACGCCCGATCAGGTGATCGGCCTCTTTCACCGCACCATGCAGGTCGGGGCGAAATTCGGCGTCGTCCTTGTGCGTCTGAAACGCCAGCAGATCGAGGTCGCCACCTTTCGCACCGATCATGATTATGCGGATGGCCGCCGCCCGACCGGCGTCACCTTCAGCTCGCCCGAGCAGGATGCCCAGCGGCGCGATTTCACCATCAACGGCATGTTTTTCGATCCGATCGCCGGGCAGATCATCGACTACGTCGGCGGCCAGGCCGACATCGCCGCCCGCGTCGTCCGCGCCATCGGCGATCCCGACCGGCGCTTCGCCGAAGATCACCTGCGGCTGCTCCGCGCGATTCGATTCGCCGCCCGGCTCAACTTCGACATCGAGCCGGCCACCTGGTCGGCGCTGCGCAAGCACGCGCCCGAGCTGCGGCAGATCAGTCCGGAACGGGTGTGCATGGAACTGGAATCGATTCTGACAAACGTCCATCGCGCCCGCGCAGTGAAATTGACGATCGAGTCGGGTCTTATCGACCATCTCTGGCCGGGCTCAGAACAGTTGCGGGAATCCGCCGAATCCGCGATTCGTCGCTTGCGCGAGCTTCCGGAAAAAAGCGGTCTTGAGCTGGCGCTGGCTATATTGCTGGGCGAGTTGTCCCTGCCGGAAGTCGAAAAAAGTGTGACGGCCCTCCGTTGCAGCAACGAAACCATCGCCCGCGTTTGCTGGCTGGTCGCACATCAGCATGACTTCAATGAGCCAACGCGACTCACCCTGGCCGATCTCAAGCTGCTGATGGCGAATGAGAACTTCGCCGATCTGCTCGCCTTCTTCAATGCACGATTAGAGGCGGACGGCGCTGACACGACGGCCTGCAACATAATCCGCGCCCGCGCCGACGCCATTCCACCGGAGGCCGTCAAGCCCACGCCCCTGGTCAACGGCAATGACCTTCAGGCCATGGGTCTGAAGCCCGGCCCGGCGTTCAAGAGAATCCTGGAGCGATTGTATTATCTGCAGTTGAACGAAGAACTCGTCGAGCGAGATCAGGCCCTCGCCTTGGCGGGCGAGTTGGCTGCGAAAGAATAGTGTCGATGCGGTGGCACTCTCCGCGGCGCGTGCCGATTCGGAGGCCGAAGCGCTAGCGAGGCGAGGTGGCGTCCGCCGTCTCGGCGGACGGCGAATTCCACGCTGGAAGAGAATGCTCAGGCAAGCCCGAGTGATTCTTGAGCGCCGGTGTCGTCGCAACCAGTCGTCTTTCAATTCCCGCGCGCAGTTTTGTAAACAGCGACAATTCCGGCTCAAAATCGACATGAATGCCGTCCCAACGACTCCGTATCAATTCCAAGTCCGCCGCGTCCGCGCCTTGTATCAAAACGAGATCATCGCACATGCGAACCACTCGCCCCAGCCTCTCGGGAGTCACGGCGTGCGCTAGCCGCGCGGTCAGATGGGCGATCGTGTCCCACGCGCCGGCGTTGACCTTCCGGTTGACAAACTCAAACCACGCATCAAACGGGCCCCTCCCAGCGCAGATGTCGGAGCTTAGACAATCAACCAGAGCGACTGTCTGACCGCGCAACGCGCGCTGCGTCTCTCCGCCATCCGGATTCACCAGACAGAATTGAAGCTGCCGCGAGGGCGAATATCGAACGCCCGCGGATAGCGCGAACCGCGCCCGGATGGCCGCGGGCACGCAGGTCAGCGCCGCATCGATTAAACGCACACCGTCCTGACAGAGCGCCACGGCGCCAGGCCGATCGCTCATCATCAGCCGCGCGATCCCGAGAATCTGCTTGATTTGGTCCACCCCCGACTTCTTGAAAGATAGCCCGGTCAACGGATCCGCGAACGCAAGACTCAATTTCCCGGCCGTCGCAGCTTGCTTCAACACCAGCGCATCGGCCACCGCCGACCGCGCCGCTCCGGCAATCTGGCCGGCGTGAGAGCCGAACCGCGCAAACTCCTCCGCGTTAAGCAACACGAAATGCGAATAGACCCGCAAGCCTCCCCGGCCGGTATGCTCTTTGCCCGCGTGGCAGGAGAAGCCGACGCAGTGCCGCCCGCTCGTCAGTATAAACGCCATCATTCCCGCGGCCGACTCGCTTCCATCGCACAATGCCGCATGCGAAGGCGCTCGCCGCGTGATTTCCGCTTTCTCTTCCGGCCGCACGCCCGGACTGGCGGTAACAATCCGATACCCTTCCCCCATGGGCGAGCGGATCGAAGTAAACACGGCCTGGTCGACGAAAACGGGCGCGCTGGATTGATTCGTCGTAATACCCATGAGCGTGATCCTCTGTCCGTTAGTGTGCGAACGGCGCAAAACCACGAGCGTTTCGTTTAGGCACGGTCCGTTAGGACCTCGGAGCGAGCCGAGAAGCTCTTCACAGATAAAGTCACCCTGGTCGCGCACGCGTCAAGTTCAGCAGGTAAGACCTTGCTGCTCATCGAGAATGGCCTCCAGTCACCCGGACCCTTCGGGTCTGGGCTAAACAAGTGACCTAATCACGACGCTCAGCCGCTCGTCTGATCTTGGTCACGAATGCACCCGAAGATGGTCTTCTGGGAACAAGCACTCACTACGAACAGCGCCCACCGACTCCCTTACGGTCGCGGCTCTGTTTTACAACTGATCGATGATCCACTCAAACGGCTCCAGCACGCCGCGCAGCGCCGTGTGCAGCGGCACCGGCCGCACGTCTTCACCGTCTTCGTTCGACGTGGCATAGCCCAGCGATCCCACCACGCTGGCCGCGAAGAACCCGACGTTGGCGAACCGGCTCTCGCACAGATTCCAGATGCGGTTCAGATTCGCCTGCACGAACGCCTTCGGATTGTCGAAACACTCCGGGCAATAATCCGACTTGCACAAAATGATCGCCACCGGCGTCTGAATCTTCTCCTCGTGTTTCGCGCCGCAGAGGCTGTCGATGTAGCTCAGCATCTTCATCGCGAAGAAGTCCGGCTGCGTCGCCCCGTTGGCGGCCGACGCCGCGTCCACGAGCAGCAGTAGACCCTTCGACTTGTTCAACAGATTGTGAATGACGCGAAAAGTGCGCGGCGTCGCCACCTCGGCCGCGAGCGACTCGCCGGCCATGTCGGGCATCACCAGATCGACCCAGGGGGAATCGGCCTCCTGACGGCGCACCTGGTAGTACGCCCAATACCATTGGTTCGCCTCCATCGGCGTCTTGGGCGGAAAACACCGCCGCGCGAGATGGCTGATCACGTTCTGTTGCAGGTCGACGGAGTACGCGCCCTTGGGGATCGCCTCAAACATCCCCGCCCGCTGCGCCAGCATGTCGAGCAGAAACCCCAGATACACCGTCTTTCCGACGTTGCTTTCGCCGATCACCGTGACGATCTTCGGGTCGCGCTCCTGCGCCATTGCGTCCTGCACGATCGCCATCGGCGCAAAGCATCCCGCGCAGCCGAGCACGTCGGGCAAATTCTCATGCCCGCAAATCAAACACGTCGTCTCATCCATCGTCGCCGTATGCCTGCCCATTGCCGTCTCCTACAGACTAAAGTGGGCATCGCCCACGATCCCTAACAGAGCCGCGCCCGTAAGGAAGCGGTCATCGCTGATATTCGTTTACCGCTCCCTTACGGGCGCGGCTCTGTTTAGCTCCCCCGTAGATTCCACGCCAGCCGAAACCCGACATTATGCGGCCGCGCCAGGCTGGCCAGCCCCGTGCGAAATGTGCTCGTCGCCTGCGTCGGAAAGTACGTGTCGAACGCCCCGCCGCGGATCGACGCCATGTGCATGTCACCCACCACCGGCCCCCCGCCCTCATCGGTGACGTCGAAATCGCTGGCCGTCCATTCCCACACGTTGCCGATCAACTGCAACACGCCGTTCGGCGCCCCGCCGCTGTCGTAGTCATCGACCGCCACGGTCTTGCCCCGCGCCGACGACCAGATGTTGCACCGGCTGATCTCCAGCGCGTCGCCCCAGGGATACCGCCGCAACGTGTTCGCCACGCTGCGAATCCGCCACGACGCCGCCATCTGCCACTCCGCCTCCGTCGGCAGCCGGAAACCCGCCCACTTCGCATACGCCGCCGCCTCGAACTGCGACACGCCGACCACCGGATGATCCAACAATTGCTTGTGCGGCCGGCCATGCTGCCAGAATCGCGGACCCGGCGTCTCGGTCAAGTCCTTGAAGTCGATCAAGTGCGGCCAGAGGTCGTTCGGCCACAGGTCAAGCTGGGCATAACCTCCGGCCTCGACGAACTTCTGGTATTGGAGATTTGTGACGCAATGCTTCGCCAGCAGGAACGCGGGCGTTTCGATCGTCTCTTCCTGCTGACCCGGCTCGTCGTGCAACGTGCGCGGCAGCGTCGCGAAGCCCTCCGGAACGATCGCGAACATGTCATCGACCCGCTCGCAAGCCGCAAGGCAGACCTTGTCCACGTCCGCGTGTTCGTTGAAATCCTGCCGATGCACCACCAGAAAACCGTAGCGCTCGAGTTGCACGGCCTGGTGCAGCGGATCAGGGTTCAACTCGATCCGGTCGGCGGAAATAAACGCCTCCGGCTCAAGCCGGGGACGAGGCGGCCGTCTGGACACGGACGGCTTGATTTTCGAATCCGGCGCTTTGCGCGCGAATAATTGCAACGCCATGAGAACTCTTTCAGCAAAATTGACTTTTATGGACTCGTTCGGCGTCGTCCGAATCGCGACGCCTGATCAGAGCCGCGCCCGTCAGGAAGCGGTCCGCGCTCCGATGTGAAATAGTCTTGTGCTCCGCCGCTTACGTCCCAATCGCCCGCCGCTTTGCATCCCGGCACAGCTTCTGGAATCGCTCGACGCTCTCCCGCGCCGCCCGGTCGGCCTCCGGCGGTTGCTTGGCCTGATCGATCATCGGCGTCGTCTGATACGTCGGCAGCAATTCCGTCTTTGCATCGACGACCTTGCTCAGCTCGTCGCGCAACTGCTGTTGCAGGCCGGCGATATTCGACTGCGCTTGCTGCAATTCCGCCAGCTTACGATCGGTTTCCGCACGCACCGCCGTGAGTTCAGTCTCGCGCTGATCGAGACTGGCCGTACGCTGTTTGAGTGTCGCGGCGAAGCTGTTCAATTCAGCCTGCTTTCCGGAACGTTCAGACATCTCCTTCACCATTCCAGCGCGATCGGCCGCCAGCGATGCCTGTTCTTCTCGAAGCTGCCCGCGCGCCTTCTCGATTTCCGCCTCGGCGCGCTCCAGCCCGCTGACCCGTTCCTCGGTCGCCTTCGAACTTTTCTGCACTTCGGCCCGTCGCGCATCCAGGTCCTTCGCCGACGCCTCCATCTTGACGCGGAGTTCCTCAATTGCGGCCGCCCGCTTTTCGATCTCCTGCCGCTGCGCTGCCAGCTTCGTCCGTTGCTCGGCAAGCGCCCGATCAGCCTCAACCGACTTGGCACGCTCGGCTTCGAGCGATTGCAGCGCCGCCTGGAGTTCCGCCTTCTGCCGCGTCAGCTCGTTTGATTCCTGGCTTCGCGATTGATTCACGCTCGCGATCTGCTTTTCCAGCTCCGCGCACTTCTGCTCCCGCGACGCAACTTCGCGCTCGCGCTTCGCCAGCGCGTCGCAAAGCTCCGTCTCCTGCTCCGTGAAGCTGCGCACATCCGCCGATAGCTTTTCCTGCCGCCGCTCGATGGCAGCGCGACAATGTTCAAGGCTTTCCGCCCGCGCTTCCAGCAGCTCCCGCAACGACTGCATGGCGCCGACCACTTCGCCGCTGAGCAGCTCAACCTGCTTCACATCCACACCGGCGCTCTGGCGCGCGTCGGCGCGCCGGGGCGGATTCTCCGCCGGCGCGCCCGCCCCTGTCACGACCCTCGTCTGCTCCGCCGCCATTGCCGTCCCGCTCATTACCGTCTCCACCATGACTTCTTGTCAGCCTGTGCATGAGTGGGAGCGGCCTCTACCTCGGCAATCACTTCCCGCAGCGTCTTGCGTCCGTTGTACAACCGGAACTTCACCCGGACGGCCTGCGCCACCTCGGGCTCCAGCCCCATCAGCAGCGATGATTCATCGTCCGCTTCATCGTCATATTCCTGAATCAACTCGGCGACGGTCTTGCGCCCCCCAAGCAGCGCGTGCCGCGCGCGGATCGCATCGGCCTTATCGCCCTCCACATCCGCGAGCAGCGCGTCGATTTCGACGGCGGTTTCAAGCGGCGGCCGGGCCTCCGCGGCCTCGGTTAAGGTTGACGGCACACACTCCGGCGGCAACGGATTCGATTCTCGTTCTGCCGTGAGCCCGTTGGATGGGCTCTCATTCTTTTCAGCCTCCGGACAGGTTGCCGCGTCCGCGAAAACACTCGAAGGCGCGGGCCTCTCTTCGACAGGCCCAACACTCACACGCCCGGCCGAAAAAACATCCTTCACCGCCGCGACCGCCGCCATCCATGCCGTTAGCCTCGTATCCACCTCTGCGAACGCACGCGCCACGGCGCCGTCATCCGACGGTAAACACAGGTCCGAAATGTCCGCCGCTCCCACAGCCATCTCTCACGCAGCGCTCCAAAATACAAGCGCGGAAGCGCCGCGATAACGGCGCCTAACAACCATACGATTCATCCAGCCCGGATGCCCTGTCCGAATACGAAAAGTTCAATAATCGGACTCTTGCGACTGGCACGTCATTCTGGGCGGAGCGAAGAATCTCGCCGCCGAAGAGATGACCCGTTGATTTGAAAATCGTCGTGTGTCCGACAAGATCCTTCGTCGCTTCGCTCCTCAGGCCAACCCGAATGCGGATCGTCCGTATCACTTTTCGCGTTGACGTTTTGACTTTTTGGCGTTTTGACTTTTCATCATCCCCTCCATCGCCTCCACAAACATGTCCAGCTCCGCGATGGACGTATACGTGTTCGGCGTCACCCGAATGCCCTCGAAATCCTCATGCTTGATCGGCGTCACCAGAATCTTGTGTTTCTCCCACAATTCGCTGGTGAGCGCGTACGGGTCCATGCCGTCGATCTGCACCGTCGCGATCGCGCACGAATGCTCTGGCGCCAGATTCGTGTGAATTCGGATTCGATCGTGCTGCTTTAGGCGATCGGCCCAATAATTCCGCAGATACCGTAGCCGCTCTTCCTTCCGCGCCGGGCCGATCCCCTCGTAAAACGTAATTGCCTCAGCGATGGCCAGCCGGGGGGCCGTCGGGTGGGTGCCGATCTCCTCAAACTTGCGGATGTTGTCCGAAAGCGGCTCGACCGCCGCCGTAAGCGGCCACAAATCCCTGATTCGCTCACGCCGGACGTACAGAAATCCCGTGCCGATGGGCGCGCTCAGCCATTTGTGCAGGCTGGTGCCATAACAATCGCATCCCAGCGACGGCCCGTCGTACACGAAATGCGCGAACGCGTGCGCCCCATCCACGATCGACCAGATGCCCCGCTCCCGCGCCAGCGCGCAAAGCCGCCGCACGGGCAGAATCTCACCCGTGACGTTCACAATATGACAAAAGAGCATCATCCTCGTCTTCGGCGTGATCGCCTTTTCGAACAGCGCCACCACCTCGTCATCCGACTGCACCGGCACCGGCAGCGTCACCTGCTTCATCACGATCTTGTCGCGCAGGACCCGCTGCGAGATCGTCGACAGCATGCGCGGATAATCCTGCGTCGTCGTCAGGATTTCATCGCCCGGCTCAAGGTCGATTCCGTTCAGGCAGATTTGCAGACTCTCGCTGGCGTTCCGCGTGACCGCCAGCTCCTCGGCATCGCAGCCGAACGCGCGCGACAGTCGCTTGCGCACCAGCTCCACCTGCGGGTCCTGAATCGTCCACAGTTGGCGCGACGGTGCATGGTTCGCCAGACCAAGCTGCCGGATCATCGCGTCGTGAACCAGCCGCGGCGACGGCGCCACCCCGCCGTTGTTCAGGTTGATCATCGAACGATCGACATCGTACGACTGCTGAATCTGAAACCAGAACGACTCCTGTGACGCCAGCTTCTCCGGCCCGCGACCGCCGGCCGTCTCCTGGGCGCGCGCTAGAAACTCGCCCCAGTCATCCTTCAGGGAGATGAGCGCGAACGCGGCTCCCGTGGTGCCTGCCTGACGCAAAAAGGCCCGACGCGTATTCATCATCGAATTCCTCCGGCCGCATCCTACTCGCAAGATCGCGCAGCAGGTATTCCAACGCCCGTGTGACGTGTGCCACTGCTCTATGAGCAGTGCGAGCGCAGCAAGAACTCCACTCCAGGCAGCGACCCAGCCCGGAGTACGACTCCGATCCCATCGTTCACCAAACCAGACAACGCTTCCGCAAACAGTCACTCTCTGATAAAAGTAACAGCGATCGTTCAATAAAAGGACTCCGCCGATGAAATCTCACCTAGCATTTTCACAGCTACTTCTATTCGCCGCCGCCGCCTGCCTTGCCGACTCGCCCAAGCCAAATAGAGATCCTCAAAACGCGGCGACTGACAAAGGGACCAGCGTCGCGGCGTACAAGGACGTCGCCAACCGCATCATCGACGCCTCCCTCAAAAAAAACGACGCCTGGAAAAAAATGGAGGAACTCTGTGACGGCATCGGCCATCGCCTGAGCGGCTCGAAATCCCTCGATCAAGCCATCGCGTGGGCACTCGACACCCTCAAGGCCGACGGACAGGAGAACGTCCGCGGCGAAAAAGTCATGATTCCGAGATGGGTGCGCGGTAACGAGTCCGCCAAAATGATCGCCCCACGCGAATTTGATCTGCACATGGTCGGCCTGGGCATGTCCGTCGGCACGCCGCCCGAGGGCATCACCGCGTCCGTCGTCTGCGCCTGCGATGAAGAAGAATTCGAGACACATTGCAAGGACGCGACTGGCAAGATCGTTCTCTTCAACAACCCCATGCAGGTCTACGACCCTGCGCACGGCTCGGGCTACGGCTCGGCCGTGCGATTCCGCGGCAAAGGACCGTCCATGGCGTCGAGCGCCGGGGCAGTGGCCTGCCTCGTCCGCTCGGTGACGGCCCATAGTCTCCGCTCGCCGCACACCGGCGCGACCCGTTATGAAGAGGGAGTGAGACCAATCCCGGCCGCCGCGATCTCGACCGAAGATGCCGATTTCATCCACCGCCTTCTGAAAAAAGGCGAGGACGTGAAAGTCCATCTCAAAATGGACGCTCGCAACGAAGGGCTGGTCGAATCCGCCAACGTCGTCGCCGAACTCGTCGGCCGCGAGAAGCCCGAAGAAGTGCTGGTCATCGGCGGCCACATCGATTCCTGGGACGTCGGCACCGGCGCGCACGACGACGCCGGCGGCTGCGTCATTGCGATGGAAGCGATCAACGTGCTGCGCAAGCTGGACCTGCGCCCGCGGCGCACCATCCGCGTCGTGCTCTGGACGAATGAGGAGAACGGTCTGGCCGGCGGAAAAAAATATGCCGCCGATCACGCCGCCGAATTGAAAAATCACGTGGGCGCGATCGAAGCCGACTCCGGCGTCTTCAGCCCGCGCGGCCTCGGCGTCGATCACAAGGACGATCCGACGATGAAGCGCGCAAGCGAGCAGTTGCGCGACATTCTCTCATTGTTGAAGACTCTGAATGCCACCCATGTGGCCGAAGGCTGGGGCGGCGCCGACATCGGTCCGATGAAACAGTCCGGCGTGGTTCTCATGGGCTTCGAGGTCGAAGGTTCCAAATACTTCAACTACCACCATTCCCACGCCGACACGCTCGACAAGATCGACCCCCGCGAACTCTCCGAATGCGTCGCCGCAATGGCAGTCGTCTCCTACGTCATCGCCGACATGCCCGGCCGGCTGGGCGAGTAAAACAGAGCCGCGCCCGTAAGGAAGCGGTCACCGTTCAAGGGCAAGTAACGATCGGAAGAAACAATCGGTCGACTCGGTGCCATGCCGAAGACCTCGCCGCGGCGGGATGACGGCCTTTGCTTCGGCATGGTTCGCACGCGAACGCCCACCGCTTCCTTACGGGCGCGGCTCTGTTTTACGATTGCGGCACTGTCAGCCCAAATCGCTTCAACGTCTTGTTCAAATCCTTCGGCCACGGCGCCGTCACCTCGACGCGATGTCCGCTCGCTGGATGCAGAAACGACAGCGCCGCCGCATGGAGGCACAGCCGCAGCACGTTCGGCAGCTCAATTTTCCCCGCGTATTCATGATCTCCCAGCACCGGATGTCCCTTCGACGCCATGTGAACGCGAATCTGGTGCAGCCGACCCGTCTTCGGCCGGGCCTCGATCAGCGTTACGCCTTCCCCCTGCTGCAACACCTTGTACGCCGTGATTGCCTGCTCGCCTTCCCGATCTATCACCGCACGCTTGCGCTGCCCCACCACCTCGCGGATGGGCTTCTGGATCACCCCCTGCGAAGGCGCCGGCGTTCCCCATACGATCGCCCAATACACCTTTTTCACCAGCCGCCGCTTGAACTGGTCCAGCAAATTCTCAAACGCGGCGTTCTGAAGCGCGACGATCACCAATCCCGATGTGTCCTTATCGAGCCGGTGCAGCAGGCCCCAATCCCGCGATTCACCCAAATTCTGAAGCCGATTTCCATATTCCGCGAACAGCCCGTTCAGCAGGCTGTCGTGCTCGTGCTTCTTGCCCGGCTGCGTCACGACGCCCGACGGCTTTTCCACCACCAGCAGCGCAGAATCCTCGAATGCCACGCGATATTCCACGTCCGGATTCGTGGCAACACTGTATTCACCCATCAGGCCGCTCCTTGACCGGCATCCGCGAAAAACATACCGGGTTAATCCGCCTCGTCGCTCGTCATTATTCAAAATTGAAGGGAATTCGCCAACGAGGCGACACTAAAATCCCGCCGCAAAGCGAGCAAAGTCCCGGCCGGACCTGGGTCCCGCAAAAACGGAGACTCGTGAACATGCTTATCCTCGAACGAACGCCGAAGTCCAGCATCGTCATTAATGGCAACATCCGGATCGAGGTTCTTCGCACCCGGTCAAACCGGGTCGTGCTTGGGATCGACGCCCCGCGGGAGGTTTCCATCGTGCGAAGCGAGTTGATACCGGCCGCCGGTAAATCGCCCGTCAAATGCAAGACAGCACCGGAGTACAGTGTTCCACCCTCGTTCCGTGCCCTGGTCGTCGAAAATGATCCGGATGACGCCGAGTTGATCCGCCTGGCACTGACCGAAGGGCGGCACTGGTCGGTCACCCTCGCCGATACCGGTGAATCGGCCCTGAGAGCCCTGGGCGGATCGCGTCCGCAACTGGTGCTGCTCGATTCCAACGTCCTGTCCGCAACTCGTCCCGGACTCATTCACTCCCTTCGAACTGCCCTGCCGAGCAACGAAGCCATCATCGTCCTGAGCGATCCGAGCAATACGGCCGACGCAAATGACCGCCTTTCCGCCGGCGCCGATGCCTGGGTGGCGCGCGAGGGCGGC
Organism: Phycisphaerae bacterium; assembly: GCA_035557035.1. Taxonomy (GTDB): domain Bacteria; phylum Planctomycetota; class Phycisphaerae; order UBA1845; family UTPLA1; genus JADJRI01. The sequence continues at coordinate 2,257 of DATMEE010000036.1, read as the reverse complement.
ACCGACTCCTTCACCAGATCCATCCTTCACATCGCCGACGTCTGGGGACAAACCGGCGGCTGCGTCTAACGCCTAAAGCTCGTGTGTCAGCGCGTCGTCCACGGAACCCGGGCCTTGACGCATTCCCACTCGAAAGGAAAGCTGCTCGAGCTGAACCGCGAGATCGATCGTCGATACCGCGATCCGTGGGTCGACGTCGAGATTCACGGGCGCGAAATTGAACAGCCCGCGCACTCCGGCCTTGACCAGAAGCTCCGCCACCTCCTGCGCCGCCTCTGCCGGCACCGCGTTGATCGCCAGCCGGACGTCCTTCTGTTGAACGATTTTCGCCAGATCGTGAAGCGGCTGGACGACCAGTTCGGGATTTGAAGGCATTGGCTTGCCGACCTTCCGCGAATCGACATCAAAGACCGCCACCAGCTTAAAGCCCTTCCTCGCGAATCCGCGATATGCCGAAAGCGCCGACCCCAGATTGCCGGCCCCGACCAACACGACGTTCCACGTCCGATCGGTCCCCAGAATTCGCCGAATGCTGCCAATCAGCTCCGTCACATCGTAGCCAATACCCGGATGCCCGAACTGCCCGAAATACGCGAGGTCCTTGCGAATCTGCGTGTCGGTCAGTTTCAGCGCTTCACCCAACTGGCGCGACGAAACCGTCCGCTTCTCGGAACGCAACAGGGTTTCGAGCTGCCGCAAATAAAGGCTGAGCCGGCGCACGGTGGGAGCGGGAATCGTTCCCCCCGTCCGGTTGGGTGAAGTTCGTCGGGCTTGCGGCCGTCGAGAAGGCATGAATCAGCGCCCAATAATAGCCCATCGTCGTCCGGCTCGACAGTATCCAGCCGGGCGCTTCCGTCAAACAGATTTGGCTGACCTTATGACGCTATCCCCATCGACCCTTGACACCCTTCGGCCTGACCCGCTACGTTTGACCGATTCGCAGGCTGGCGCAGGCCTGCTGTTCCCGCAGTTTGTATGGTCCCGCGGTCGACGGTCCACGGCTGGTTCGGGTGGGGCTCCTTCCGGGAAATCACTGTCCCTTTGGTTCTTCACATGCATCGACCTCGGATTCTCCATCCCCTTGTGGCAACGTTCATTTTGCTCGGCCTCGGCTCGACGGTCGCCGAGGCACGCGATGAGCTGGAAGCCATCGTTCGCAAGGACAAATTGTCAGCTTCCGACCGCGCGACCATTGAGTCGGAAGTGAATCGGCGCGCCCGGCGACTGGAGGAGTCGGCCGGCAAGGCCCGTCAGCTTCGAGAGGCCCGCGACATACTGACTGCCACCGCGAAGGTCTCGAAGGCGTCGGCCGACGGCCTCCAGACCTATGCCGAGGCCGTGACTCAAAAATTATCACCGTTAGCCGCCACCCACGATCTCGCTTTGGGTCTGGAAGTCGTCGAAGTGCTGGCGATCCTCAATCATCCCGCCACGGCCGAAGCCCTCGCCGCGGCATTGACCTCGCCGAATTCAGCAGTTCGGCTGCGGGCCGCCGTGGCTATTCGCAATATGCATTCCCGTCTATTGACCGATCGGGCTGCTTGCCGAATGGTGCTCTCCGCTCTCGGGCGCGCCGGCGCAACCGAGAAGAATGACGTCACACTGCGCGGTATCTACGGGGCGATCAGCTTTGGAGATGGGGCTCCCAGCGCGCAGTTGGACGATGAGATCGCCGCCGCCCTCTGCGAAATCTTTCCGCGCCGCTCGGCCATGCTGCAGGCAGGAAGCGGCGACGAATGGGCCGACACGCCCGGCTTCGAGGCGGCCGGGCGAGTGTTCGCAAATGCCGCGGATGCTCGGAAAAAGCAGTTGGTTTCCTATCTGCTCGACTTCTTGGAACGACACGTCGATCGCTATGCGTCGCCCGACACCGCCCCCGAATACATACCTACTCTGGCGGCGGCCACCCGCGCGCTCGAGCAGACACTCCGAACAGCGCTTCAAAGCGCGAATCTGTCCGCGCCCTCAACCCTTGCGTCGGCAAAGATGTCGGAACGCCGCACCGACGCCAGCCGCAAGGCCGTGCAAAGTGCCTTGTCAGACTGGCGGGAGGCGTTCAGCAAGTCTCCCTGGGCCGTCCCCTGATGCTCTGCCCGGCCGTCTCGCTGTCGACTTGTGTGAGGTAGACATCGCTGTTTCGTTCGATTAATGATGAACTTCGGCGCATTTGCGCAATTCGATTTCGCGGTCGAATGGTTCGTGGACCCGATTGTATGAATCGATTCGACCCCAATCACGGGCACCTCTCACGCCGCGG
>DATMEE010000035.1:0-11713 GCA_035557035.1 Phycisphaerae bacterium | reverse complement strand
CTGAGCACGTTTGAGAAACTCATCGCCGACGCGTGGGGCGATGGCGGGCTGATCACGCCCGAGGTGGACGAGGGTGATGGCCGACCAGTACTCGAGGGTGGGCGCATCGTCCTGATTTTCGCGCAAGTAGCAGTCGGCAAGGGGCCGAATGGTTGTTTCGGCCGGGGTCATTTTGGCGATTTTCTGGCGTGCGGCGTTCGCGTTGTCGACCTGGGTGACCTGAAAGGCGAGGAACTCTTTCAGATCGGCGACCTGGTTGCGGGTGTTGGCGGCCTCTCCCGGGGCGGCTTCCCGCTTGTTTGCAGCGGCTTCGAGGCGATCGATCTCCTTTTGAATCCACTTGCGAATATTCTGAGTGCCTTCGCGCGCGCCCAAGGCGTCGCAGGCGGCGAGCATGACTTGCCGGTCGCGCAAGACGGAAGCTCTCTGGAGGAGGGCCTGAAAGTATTTCTGCGCGGCCGAGATTTGCGCCTCGTCGCCAATCCATGCGATGGTGGTAATGGCGGTCGCGGAGCGGGCGTAGTCGTCGCCGGTGGATTCGGCGCGGTTCAAGAGGGAGGCGAAGGTGTCGGCGGTTTCGGAAAGATCGTGGAAGATGGCGAGACGGGAGAGCTTTCCGATTTTCTGCTTGGATTCGGTGGTCTTGACGCGGTCGCGGATGAAATCGACGGCGGCGGCGCGATCGATGCGCGCGGGGACGGGCACGACAAAGTACTTCGTACTGGTGGAATAGTACGCTCTCAACAGCTCGTCGGATTTTTGAGTGGTGGCCGGGGGCATTTTTTCTTTCGTTGCTCTCCTCGCAAGGCGGCGAAGTTACCAGTCGGTCAGCAAGCCGCTATTGTTTTCCCGGAGGAACTGCACCGGGCTTCCCTTGGTCTTGAAGCCGCTGAGCCATTCCAGATGGTTCGCGGGTTCTGATGGATCGCTGATTCGCTTGGGGCCGTGGACTACTTTTTCCTCGTTGCCGACGGGCGACCCGCTGAAGGACATTTCAGTGTCTTCAACCTTGATGTGGCCGGCGTCCGCGAGGACGTGGGCCATTTCGTGGGGCAGCGTGGTGTGAACGATGTCGCCGTCGATGGGTCCCTGCCGAAAAATGAGCGAGTTGATGATGGGCGCCTTCGGGTCATTCGCGGGCTCTTCCTTGAACGGCCGGAAGGCCTCGCCAAACGAGCCATCGCTGAGATCGCCGACGATGAAGACATCGATTCGATCTTTCCCGGTGTCGTAGTTTCTCAAAAGAATGCGCTCGTCGGGGGTGCCGACGAATGAACGATGGGTGGCGTTGAACTCCTCGATCTTGGTGGTGGTGATGCGGACGACGGCGGCCTTCTGCTTGGAGTCGCTATTGGTGACGAGATCGATTTCGATCAACTGGGCGTTGGGATCGCCGACGAGGATATCGGCCGATCCGCGGGAGGCGCCGGTGTTAATGGCGTTTTCACCGACGACCACTTTCAGCGCAGGAAACACTTTGCGGATTTCCTCCGCCAGTTTGTTGGCGGTGGTGATGGGTTTACTGTTCCTTGAGGTGCTGATCTTGGCGTTTTTCTTGGCGGCGCCATCGATCCCGATGTTCACCGAGATTTCGCCGCCACCATTCGCGCGCGGGCCGGTTGGCGTGCCGATGGTGATCATGTTGGCCGGGGGCTGGATGAGACGGACGAAAGGGTCGAGAAACTTAACGCCCATGTTGGCCTGGGCGTAGAGCCAGCGGACATATTTCTGGCACCAGTCGCGGGCGGCATCGACCGTTACGACGCCGGCGCCATCGCGCGACTTGCGGAGGACATGGACGACGGCCTTGACACGTCTTTTCGCGTGGCCGACTTCGACCACAGCGCGGGCCTGGCACTTTGCCTTTCCGGCGGCGGCGGGGCATTCCTTCAGGAAGTATCGGGCGCTGAGTTTTTGATCGAGGATTTCGACCTTGCGAAAGTCGGCGGCGTCGGCGGGCTTTCCGGCCTTGTCGGCGGCCTGAGCGGATTCGGTCATGTCGGAGGTGAGGACGGTTTGGAGCTTTCGTCCTCCCGCGCCTTTCTCGCCCTTGTCGAATTCGTCAACGACGGCGCGGAGGTAACAGGAGCGGAAGCGATGGGTCGTGCCCTGCTCGGTGGTGGTGACATCGAGGCTGCGCTTGTTGGCCTCGGTACCGGCGGCCTTGCGGTCGCCCTGAAATTCCTCGTGGCGGAGGATTTTTCCATCGGGCTTGAAGACGGGCCGGAGGGCATCGATCTCGGCGGGAAGGTCCTTCACCTTGGCGCGAAAATCGAAGACTTCGACCTTGAAGGTGTCGGGGTCGGCATCGGCATCGGCGTTGAAGCCGCGGACGTTGTGGTCGACGAAGGCGGCTTTGCGCCCCTTGCCGGCCTGATCGGTCTTGTAGTTGCTCACGTCGATGAATGTCAGGGTTTTGTCATTCTGGACGGCGGTGGAGGCGCTGCCGTGGACGAAACGGATGGCGGCGACGGGGACGCCGGGGCGCTGGAAGCGGTGGCGCAGCTCGGTCTGGCCCGTGTCTTCCTTGGGGGTGACGACGGGAATCTTGACGGCGTCGCCGGGGCGCAGCTCGCGGGTTTTGACGAATTCGGCCTCGGCGTTGGCCTGGCGGACTTTGGTGCAGTCCTTGAATCCGTTCTGCACGGAGAGCTTGCAGAGGAAGTCGTTTTCGACGGCGATGATGGTTCTGGCGATGTCCATGGTTGTCTGGCGATGCTTCCGATGTTTCGTGCGATTGTTCTTGCACACTCCGCCCCTTCGGGGCTGGGCTAAACGGGTTCCTGCCGCTTACGTAATCGGGTCGGTTGGGCGCGTTGGGTGCTTGATCCAGGCTTCCGAGTCGAGGCGCGGGAAGCGAATCTTGCAGGCGCCGGGTTTTATACCGGTGATGCGGGCGCGGCCGTTGCTGTCGGTCGTGCCGTGCTTCACTTTGCCGTCGGGGGTGGTGATTTCATAGCGCTCGCCGGCGATGGGCTGGTCGGCCTCATCGAGGAGCTCGATCTCGATCTTGGCGGTTTCGACGACCTTGGGATCTTCCACGGGGAAGTCGTGGCCGGGCACCTCCGCAGGCGGCGGCAGTTGCGGCGGCGGCTGATCGGGACCGGAGTAGCGCGTGTCCTTGCCGGGCTTGGAACTGTCGGCGACGGCGGCGTCCTTGGCCTGGCCGGGTGACATGCCGGCGACGGCCGTCGGCGAGACGGGCGGGCCGGAACCGCTGTTAATGTAGACCATGGAGCCGGTGATGTAGATGCCGCTGGAGCCGATGACGATGCTGCTGCCCCCCGCCACCAACTCAATGCTGCCGGATGCCTCGATCTTGACATCGGCGGCCTTGAGATAATAGGTCGAGGTCACTTCGTGCTGGTGATTGGCTTCGAAGACGTCGATGGCGTCCTTGCGCATGAGCCAGGAGCGGGTGCCGCCGATTTCGACGGCTTGGAGGCCTCCGACGGCGCGATGCTCTTCCTGCTCGATCCACGTCATCTGATGCTGCTTGATGTGGACGTGCTTGTCCTGAAAGACGAGCTGCATGTAATCGCCGTGGAGCTCGCCCTTGTGCTCGCCGCCGATGTGAAGGTGATAGCTTCCACCGGTGGTGTGGAAGTGGTTGGCCTTCACGTTGGTGTCCATCTGTCGCTGGGCCTGGATGAAGAGCTGCTCTTTGTCCTTGAGGTCTTCGAAACGAACCTCGTTGTTGCCGCCGCCACCCTTGCTGGTGTGGGTCTTGATGACGCTGCGGGTCTTGTTGTCCGGCAGCGGATATGGCGGCATGTGGTCTTTGTTGTAGACGCGGCCGATGATGAGGGGCTGATCGGGGTTGCCTTCGAGGAAGTCGACGACGACTTCCTGGCCGACGCGCGGGATGAACATCATGCCGTATTGGCCGCCGGCGGAACCCTGAACGACGCGGATGAAGCATGAGGAGTCGGCGCCGAAGAGCTTTGCCTTGTCGCCTTCACGGCCTTCGCGGTCCCAGTGGAATTGGACTTTGACGCGGCCGAATTCGTCGCAGTGAATTTCTTCGCCGTCGGGGCCGACGACGCGGGCGGTCTGGGTGCCGATCTCGGGCCACGGGGTCACTCTCGGCGGGCGATAGGTGACCGTGGCGGGGATGCACTCGAAGCGGCAGTGATAAATCGGCGCGTCGAAATCGATGACGGCGGATCGGGCGATGTCGGCGACAAGATTTGGGACGGAGAGCCACTCCATCGGATTGGCGCCCTGTGCGGCGGCAGTCTGGGCGAGGTCGCTGGTGACCTGGCCGCCGTGGAAGAGCCAATGGGTCATGCTTCGGTTTTCGGTGGGGTCGCCGGCATTGAAGCGGCCGGCGAGTTGGAGCAGGCCTTCGGCGAGTTCGCGCACGGCGGGCAGCTCGTGGGTGCGCGCGGCGACGAGGGATTCCTGCACGCGGACGGTGAGCACGCCACCGCGGGCGCCGGCGCCGGTGCTGGTTCGGGCGACGGCCTCCTTGCCCTGATGGATCATGGAGGTGACGAAGTATTTCTGGTTGAAGGCCGCATGAGGGTGTTCGATCATCTCGAACGACTTGCCGGGCGCGAGGCGACGGCAATTGCTCAGGCCGTAGCCGATGATGCGGGAGGATTCGAACTCCTCGGCGCGGATCTTGGCGAGATCGGTGCCGCGGCCCTGCTCCTCGTATTCGCCGGGAAAGTCGGCGAAGCGCAGGCCCGGGTCGCGGCCGTTGTCGGACTTGACGTCGAGGGTGAGCTTGGGGTTCTTGAAGTTGAAGTCATTGAGCGTGACGGCTCCGGGGCGGATGCCCTGGCCGACGCGGAAGCGGTAGATGTGCTCGGACTCGGCGATCAGGCCGGAGGGACTGCGATAGCCGAGCTTGGCATCGCCCGGAATGGGGATGTAGTCGTTTTTCTTTTCGCAGAGGACGAGGGTGTGCTTGGCCTGGGCCTGCTCGAAATACCACCAGACGCCCTCCTCTTCCATGAGGCGGCAGACGAAGTTGAAGTCGGTCTCGCGGTATTGGACGCAATACTCTCGCGGGGGGTACGTCTTGGCGAGGCGGGACATGTCGATCTGGTCGGCGGGAATTCCGCCGAGCGTCAGCACCTCGTTGAGGATGACCTTGAGGTCCTTGTTCTGGAAGATGCGCGAGTTGTAGCGCTGAGTGAGAAGCCAAAAGGACGGCACGAGCTCGGCGCGGTAATAGGTCAGGTCGACGGTTTCGCCCGACATTTCAAAGCGGCTGCAGATGCCGTGAAACCAGCGGTCGCCTTCGCTGGTGGCGACGCTGAGGGTGGCGGTCTTGCCGACGATGGCTTCGAGGCCGAGGCCGGACTGGGCGGCGGCCAGCTCGATTTCAAATCGGAAGAGCTGGCCGATGCCTTCGCGGCCTGAGAAGCGGGTGACCTGAAACAGGTCGATTTCCCGGCCGGTGATCTGGAAGGCCATCTGAGCCTTGCTGAGGTCGCGAATTAAGGCCATGTAAGCCGGGCTCCTTCCTGCGAGTGACGTCTATCGATCCGTTGCAGATATTTTTCCGCGGGCTCAAAGCCCGCGGCTATCGACCGACTTTATTCTGCAAAGGTGTATTCAAAGTCCCCGTTTTCAGCGACTCCCATCTTGACGGATTTCGGAAGCTTCTCGTCGCCCATTTTTCCGAGGAGCGTGCGGGAGAAGGCCGGAAGCACCTCGCGGTTCAGGGCGTGGTCGATCTGACGCGCGCCGATGTCAACCTGCTTGCACCTTGAGGCGATGGCGGCGTAGACGCTTTCGTCGACGTTCATTTCCATGCCGTGGGTTGCGGCGAGGCGTTTGACGACCTTGTTCAGTTTCATTTTGGCGATGCCCTTGAGGATTTCCTCGCCGAGGGTGAAGAACGGGATGACGGTCATGCGGGCGACGAGGGCCGGCTTGAAGTGATTTCGCAGATGGGGATAGATGCCCTCGCGCAGTTCGTCGACCGAAATCTTCTCGCCGGACTCGCACATCTGCTGGATCACGTCGGTGCCGAGGTTGCTGGTGAGGAAGATGACCGTGTTCTTGAAGTCGATGATGCGGCCTTCGCCGTCGGCGAGCTGGCCCTTGTCAAAGACCTGATAGAAGAGATTCAGTACGTCGGGGTGGGCCTTCTCGACTTCGTCGAGCAGCACGACGGAGTAGGGATGCTGGCGGACGGCTTCGGTGAGGACGCCGCCCTCGCCGTAGCCGACGTAGCCGGGGGGCGAGCCCTTGAGCTGCGAGACGGTGTGGGCTTCCATGAACTCGGACATGTTTATGGTGGTGATGAAGCCCTCGCCGCCGAAGAAGAGATCGGCGATGGTGAGGGCGAGCTCGGTCTTGCCGACGCCGCTGGGGCCGACGCAGAGAAACACGCCGAGGGGCTGGTTGGGGTCGCCGAGGCCGGCCTTCGAAATGCGGAGTTTCTCGGCGACGATGCCGAGGGCGTGGTCCTGGCCGACGACGCGGCCGCGAAGCTTGTCCTCCATGTTGAGGGCGGCGGTGACTTCGTCCTTCAACATGCTGCCGATGGGGATGCCGGTCCAGTCAGAGACGATGGCGGCGACGGAGCCTGAATCGACGTGCGGGTAGAGCAGCGGGCTTTCACCCTGGAGGGCTTTCATGGCGGTCATGGCGGCATCGATGTCCGCGCGGAGGGCGGATTCGTCTTCCGCTCCTTCGGGAGCCGGGGCGGCGGTGCCGCCCTTCCCGTCCCCATTGCCTGCGGCGCCCTCGGCGTCGCCCTGATAGGCCTTCAGCTTGGCACGCAGCTCGCGCACCTTTTCCACGGCGGTGAGCTCCAGCTGCCAGCGTTTTTCAAGCGCTTCGCGCTCGGCGAGAAGCGCCTCGCGGGTGGATTGCATTTGCTTGAGCGCGTCCTCATCGATCTTGGTGCCGCCGGCGTGGTCGCGGTGGACGGCGTGAATCGCGGTGTCGAGATGGCTCAGGCGGCGATCCACGTCTTCGAGGACGGCCGGCTTGGTGCTGAGGCCGACGGATACGCGGGCCGCGGCGGTGTCAAGGAGGTCCACGGCCTTGTCGGGGAGAAAGCGGCCACTGATGTAGCGCTTGGAGATTTCGACGGCGGCGCGGACGGCTTCATCGAGCAAGGTGACCTTGTGATGACGCTCGTATTTGTCCTTGAGACCGCGGAGCATGACGATGGCCGATTCGGTGTCAGGCTCGTCGCAACGGACGAGCTGGAAGCGGCGCTCGAGGGCAGCGTCCTTTTCGAAGTATTTCTTGTATTCGGCCCAGGTGGTGGCGGCGACGGTACGGAGCTCGCCGCGAGCGAGGGCGGGCTTCAACAGATTGGCGGCATCCCCCCCGCCGGCGGCGCCGCCGGCGCCGATCATCATGTGGGCCTCGTCGATGAAGGTGATGATGGGCTGTGCGCTGGCCTTGATTTCCTTGATTACGTTTTTCAGGCGGTTTTCGAACTCGCCCTTCACGCCGGCGCCGGCCTGAAGCAGACCGAGGTCGAGGGTGAGGAGCTTGACGCCTTTGAGTGTCGGTGGCACGTCACCCTGCACGATGCGCAGGGCCAGGCCTTCGACGATGGCAGTTTTGCCGGTGCCCGGCTCGCCCACCAGGATGGGGTTGTTCTTGCGGCGCCGGGAGAAGATGTCGATCATCTGGCGGATTTCCTGGTCGCGGCCGAAGACCGGATCGATCTCCCCCGCCGCGGCCTTGGCCGTCAGATCGACGGTGAATTGCTCGAGCGCGGTGCCCCCCTGCTTCCCCGGTCCGGCGCCCGGTTCACCGGCGGCGCCGGCGGGCTGCTCGGATGAGCCGAGGACGATCTCGTGAAAATGATCGCGCAACTGGTCGACGTCGATGCGCTCCAGCTCGGAGGTGTGCTCGTTGGCGCCGAGGTGCTGGGGATTCAGCACGTAGGCAAGCACAATCAGGCCGGTGCGAATCTGATCGAAGCCGAACTCGTCCCCCATGACTGCGGCGGACTGAAAAATCTCCTTCAGGCGCGGCGAGATGACCGGCTTTCCGCTGTGGCCGGTGGGCAGGGCATCGAGCACGCGCTGAATGGCGCGGCGAATGGAGCCGCGATCGACCTTGAAGGTGCTAAAGATCTGCTGCACGTCGCCGGTGGTCTCATCGAGGAGGCGCAGCATGAAGTGATCGGGGGTGATTTCGAAATGCGAGCGCGATCCGCAGAGGCTCATCGCACCCTGAAGGTGCCTGACGCAGCTCTCGTCGAATCGGGCGAGAAGGCTGCGGAAATCTGTTGCGGTGGTTTCCGTCGGCATTGTGTCATCCCATCGGCCGGTTCGCGCCGGCCGCCATGTATTTGTGATCGGCCGCGCCTGGACCGATCGAGTGCGAGGTTTGCTTCCGGGCGGCAGGCGCGGCACGACCGCGGTCCGCAGTAAAGCGAGAAGCGGCGCACGACATCTCGCTGAATATGACAGAAGTTTCGGGGACATCTTTTGTGCGAACCCAGCTTGTCAATCCGAGGCGGCCCGCCTGGCCGTCGGAGGTGAGCTGGGTGGGCGGGACCTCTCCGGGCTTGAGCTTGACTTCCAGCGTGAACGAAAACGGATCGGCGACAAAAAGGCGGACCATCGCACGCGTCTGAACGTGCGTGGCGCGATCGGGAAGTATTTCGAGATAGGTCGCCCAATCGACGGGTCCAATTTCGATGTTAAACGCGCCGCTGAGGTCAAAGACCTGCTCGCCGGCGGTGAGGTCTTCACCGAGGCGCGAGTTGGCGAGGCCGATGCGGTTCATGTCGTCGAGCGGCAAGGCGACCCAGCGTCCGACCTGCTCCTTGACGCGAAACGGCAGGCGGTCCTGCCAGTAGTCGGACAAAAACCCCTCGAGCGAAGCGGCCGAGCGGGGGCGCTGTGTCAGCAGGCCGGCATAGCGAATCAATCTGATGGGATCGACGCCGAGCGTTTCGGCGCCGGCGTCGGGAGAGATTCCGATCAGCATCAACAGGCATCGGGTGATGTCATCTCGGCCGGGGATGCCGAAAGACATGTCGTAGCGGTACTTGATTCCGGCCCGGTAGTAATAAGAGATTATTCGATGATGGAGGAGATCGACGAAATCACGAACCGGAGAATGGCCGGATTCCCGGTCCCATTGCTCGCCCACGGCGCGTGTTGCCGCGGCTTCGGCGGCGACGGCACGCTCGTGGGCTTCGGGCGCGGGCGGCGCGACGTCGTCATCGGCGCCGGGAATATCTCCGCGCTGCAAATCGGAGGAGCGGAGCACCTGCACGGCGTAATGCAGCGGCAGCGGCGTGGCGACGCCGTAGAGGCCGAGGAATGTGACGTCCATCTGGAAGACGGGCAGCCCCTCCGGGGTTTCACCAATGCGAGTCAGGCGGCGGACATCGGTGGCGGGAAACCCGAGAAGGATGTGAGGCCTGAAGCGGAGCATCTCCCGGGCGACGGGACCTCGCCCGCCCGTGACGATTGGCGCCCCGAGATAGCGCTCCAACAGCCAGACCGCGCGCGAGAAGTCAAATTGCCAGGGGGTCGCGGCCAGGCGCTCAAGGAGCCTGTCTCGCGCCACATTTCTGGCAAAAGCATGACTGCCGACATCTCGCACGAGTTTCACCTCATCTCGGCGGGAGTGGTCTGCTCTCCCCACCGCGCCGGAAACGTGTAACGGTGTCCGCTGCGGACGAATCTGACATTGAGCTGGGTGTAGGAGTTCAACGTAACATAGAGGCCCATGAACCGATCGAGGATGGTGGCGAAGAGATACGCATCGCCCTCGCCCGCAAAGTGGTCCTCGTGCAGCTCGAGGCTGACCTGCACGCCTCGAATCGGGGCGCCGCGCACCATGCGTTCCTTGTAGCTGGACTTCAGCGAGACGATGCCATCGAGCATGCGCTGATGGGTCATCGCGGCCTGTGCGTCGCTTTCGGAATGAAAATCGTATACCCGGAGCAATTGCTTGAACCGATCGGCATCGAGCAGCGAAACATAATTCAGCGACATGTGCGAGATCAGCCGCCAGTGCAGGTCGCGCCCGATGGGCGGCGGGACGGTGTTCGTCGGCTTGATGATGTTTCGAAAAGCGATTCCGGCCGGTGAGCTGTCCGTCGGCTCGCAAATGTCTCCGGCGCGAAGGGCGGTGGGCAGTTCGCGATTGGTGCAGGTCAGGTCGATCGAGATCGTTTCTTCTGCCGGCAGGCTCCCCGCGGCGGCGCCGGGCACGAAGGAAAGATATACGTCGGTGCCCTGGCGGACGTCGCCGGTGACCACGTTGCCCACGCGATGCGAATGATAAAAACTGGAACGGCGCGGCTCGGGCGCGGTCGCGTGCTGGAAGGAAAAGAACGGCTCGAACTCGTCCGTCTCGAGGCCCTCCTGCTTTCTGAGGCCGTAGACATGATCGATCGCGTACACCTCGGCATGCCGACGATCGGCCAGGCCGGTACGTGAAGGCTGGACGAGGTACTTCGAACGGTCGTTCTGCATTCGGATGGGATCGGCGGGATGCGCAAAGAGGTTGATGACCGGGACGCAGTGGAGGCGCAGGTTTTCTCGCGAAACCATCGGCAGCGACTCGAGGCGGCGATTGAAGGTGAAGGCCAGCTCGATCGTATTTTCAAGCCCGAGCCTGCGGACCGCACGATCGATTCCCTTCACGTCGAAGAAGAGGAATCGCTCCTTGAAGGCGAAATACTCCTGCACGAGGCGATAGCCGGCAAAGGAGTGTCCGGGATAGTCGAGAACCGGATCGTCGCGATCGAGCCCGGCGGCGGAGACGGCGCCGGCCGGGAGGATTTCCTCCTTGCGGTCATGTCGCGCGGAGCCGTCACTGACGGTGACGTGGTCGAGATGACCCAACATAAGGAGATAAAGTGCGAAAGCGGTGCGAGCCTCTCCGGCGAGATGAAAACGAACGACACCGAGGTCGAGGTCTTCGAGGACGGCCTTCTGCGCCGTGTCGATCTGGACAACGAGTCGAATGGGCTTGGCGGAGGCCGTTTCGAGCGCGACATGGCGGATGGCCCAAGGTCGCAAGACGGTATTCCAGCAGGACCGATAGCGGCAGCGCGTGCCGTCGATGGGAACACTGGCGAACTCGGCTTTTGGAGGAATGCGCACGGGGGCCTGCATGCCCTCGAGCTCGGGAAGGAATTCGAGGACGCTGATTGAGGGAATGGGACGAAGATAGTGGGGCCAAAGCAGGGCCATGAGATCTTCGGTGATCTCGGGAAGCTCGTCGTCGAGCTTTTCGCGAATGCGGCCGCAGAGAAAGCCCACGCCTTCGAGAAGGCGCTCGACGTCGGGGTCGGATCCGCGGTCGGCCAACATTCGGGCGATCTGGGGATGGGCGCGGGCAAATTCGGGGCCGACTTCGCGGAGGTACTGAATCTCGTCCTGGTAGTAGGTGTTTTTCACGATGAGGGGCTCGACACTTTCAGATCAGTCGCGAGTTTGCAGGTCAACCTTCGACATCGAAGAGGCCGGTCTTGCGGACCGCGGTTTCGTACCAGACGCGATGTTCGCCGCCTTTCGAAAGCAGCGCGCCTTCGACGCGAAACACCGGGGTTTGGTTGGTGCTGACATCCTCCCGCAAAGCGACACGCACATGACGCAGGCGCGGCTCGTATTTTTCAATCGTGCCTCGAATCGCTTCGAGCAGCCGGCGATTGTCCGAAACGCCCACGGTCATATCGGTCAGTGCGGGAAGCCCGTAATCGGGATGGGCCTCGCTCATGTCCTGACGCGAATTGAGCAGCTTTCGAAGGTGCCGT
>DATMEE010000034.1:0-3357 GCA_035557035.1 Phycisphaerae bacterium | reverse complement strand
GAAGTCGATTGAACTGCTCCGTTCGCGCCGTTGATGCTGCCGACGAATGCGAAGCCATCGATGGTGGAGCCGGCGGACCCGGTTTGCAGCTCCAATGGGCGGCCCGCACCTGTCGTCGGTGCAATCACCGTTTCCACCGCGGGATTTGGTGATCCGACCACGCGGCTGCGCGCATCGACGCCGGCCTGCGCGCCTTCAAGGATCAGGTTCTTGTTCAAGACCAGGTTCTCCGGGTAGCTGCCCGGCGCGACAATGATCGTGTCGACTCCGCTGACCGCGGCGTTAATGGCCGCCTGAATCGTCAGATGGTCGGCGGGAACATTGATGACCGCGGCTGAACCGGCCCCCGGCATCGCCAGCATGGCCGCTGCGGAAATGCACCAACAAGTAAACAATGACCCGATTCGCGTGCGAGCGCGTAACATCTCGACCCTCCAATGAAAAAGACGTTGGCTTTGATCCGCGATGAATTACCACGGCTCACACGAGTCGCGGTTGGCCCTGTCCGGCGATCTTGAAATCACCGCGGTTTTTAAATCAATTGCCGACCATCGGCCCCAACAGATTACGGTACTGTAATCAGCCACTCATTCGAATGCAAGACAAAAAGCCGAAATTTTTTAACCTCCATCTTTTGTTGACGCCGGTCTATAAGTACTAGATATGTTAGGTTTTGCGTGTTTTGGTTCAGGAGTAGAGATTCAGGTATTTATTAAACGCCGCACAGCTACTCGCTCTAGTCGGTCCCCGTCACCTCTGAATTCGCCGGCAGCGAACCGGCCGGCCGGGGTTCGAGGCGGAAGCGGATTTGGTGGGACTGGGCCTCGGGGCTGATCGTGCAATCCGGAAATTCCGGCGGGAGGATGAACCGCACTTCGCGCACGATTTCCTTTCCCGGCCCGAAGGTGTCGATGTCGCCGGCCAGCACGTCGATGAAGGCGCGAATCTGCCGCGGGTCGAGCTGCGAGAGCCGGTCGGTCGGGCCGGTCACGTCGATATACACTCGAAAATTGGCCTGATCCGCGACGACGGCGTATTGCCGCTGCACTTCATCCGGAATGGCCCAGTTTGTTTGGATGGGCCCCTTGCTTTCAGTGGCCGTCATGGCTTCGCTGCGGCCTGCGATGGTCATCACGTTGGACGGCTCGAATTCCACACGCAGGCTGGGATCGATCTGATCCAGCCCATCGAACTGCAAGGTACCCTGAACCTCGAAGCTGCCGTCCGGCTTCTTCATGCTCTGGATGCTCTGCTGCGGCACGGCCGTCGCGACAGGGGGATCTCCCAGCATGGCGGCAATGAAGCGGGGAACCTTGGCCGACACGTTGCTGCGCAGAAACTCCGGTGTCACGCGCAGGTCGCCGTAGTCCGGCTTCACGCGAATATCGTGGACCGTGGTGTACTCATCAACGATGGCGGTCACGCTTTCCGGTTCGACGGAATCGATCGTCAATCGCGATTCGCGAATCTGCTTGACGTTGCTGAGAATGTCCTTTTCCACCGAGAGGACGCGCGGCTCCGGCGACGCGGGAATGGACTTGTCGATCACCGCCACAAACGGCCCGCTGCCGTCGTTGAGCCGGCCGAAATCGTGCAGGCGATTGCGGCGCCCGCGGAGACGCACGGTGAATGAGCGTTGGTAGGGGGCTTCGGCGAAGCCGGCGTAGCGATCGGGTTCGGCGCTGTTCAATCGAATGATGACGGCGTATTCCTCGCTGTCGGCGACGTTTTGATCGGCGGCCAGCCAGATCAGCACGGTGATGCCCGTGACGACCATGGCGGTCTTGACGTGGGACCAGAGTTCGACTTTTGAATCAGGCATCGCGAAGGACCATCAGCGCCGGAGCGCGCCGGCAAACAAGCGTTCGGACATGCCAAAACTCTGCGCTTGAATTGTACGCGAATATGTCAGAAAACCAGCGCGGCAGGCTGGCCTGTCAATCGCGCGATTTTACGCGAGGCAGCGTTGCCGCGATCGTTCGATCGGGCAGGGGCCGGCTTAATCTGATTCGCTCGTAACCGCCCGGAAGCGGTGTGCGCGAGAGGACAGTGTCGGGATGATCCTGCATGAAGCGCCGCAGCTTCGGCCAGAGAAACCGCTGGGTTTCCGGCGGCGACGCCCCGGGCCAGCCGCCGTTGATCCAGTCCCAGGTTCGATCGACCTCTGCCGTTTGCACGAGGTAATCCATCGGCGCGCTGGCCTTGATCAGAGGATGATACTTCGTGAGCCGCGGCCAGAACGATTCGAACTCGATGGTTCGGCAACGCTGACGGGTCAAATAGGACAGCAGGTGCGCGTCGAGTGGTTCGGCGACGGCGACTTGAATATTGGAAGCGACCAGTTCATTCGAGACGGCGCGCAATGGATGCGGCGCGCCGAGTTGGCGGTGCATCGCAAATTGACCGACGGCCCACGCGACGCAGAGGCAGATCGGGATGAGCGTTGCCGCGAGTCGAAATCGTTGGTTGACGAAGACTGCGGCGAGGAGTCCCGGGATTAACGCCCATAGCGGCACCAGATAGCGGATGGTCGTGAAATCGAGCGTGCAACCGCCCAGGACGTAGAGACCGGTTGCACAGGCGAAGGCGATCAGGAGAAGCAGAATCGGGGACGACGGAATCGGGCGCAGAGATAGCAGCCGGCTTAGCGCGGATTTCTGCGAGACAATCAGAATGATGGTGGCCGCGACAACGCAGCCCAGAATAGCCCAGTCTGCCGCGACGGCGCACGCCGATTCAAGGATGCCGAGCGGGCGCACGACGGTGTCGCGCCCGACGCCGATGAGGGCGAGAAACGGCCGCGCGTCGGCGCCGAAGAGCAGCGGAACGCCGTTCAGGAGGTAGTTGAGGGTGTCACCACAATGCCACAAGGACCGGAAGCCGAGCGGGAGAGACGGGTCCATCGGTCTCGCGCCAATTGCGGCCTGCACGGAGTACAGAAGGGCGGGAAGCGCGCCGGCCACAATTCCGGCGAGGAGGGCGGCATGAGCGACCATCCATCGTCGCGCCGTCTCGATGAAGGTTGTCTTCTTTCTAATTGTGTGAAATGCTGCGGCGGCGGCTAGCCCGAGGATCGCCAGCGCCACGGACTTCGGAAAGACTGCGAGAAGAATCTCACTGTGAACTTTGTGATCGGCGACCCACACGGCCCAGGTGATGTTAAGTAACAGCACGGCCAGAAGCGCAGCGACCGGCAGGGCGGCGCGACCCAACCGCTCGCGCCCCGTTAGAACCCACTCCGCAAGGAGTGCGGCCGCGCCGGCGACAGGCTTCTGCACTCGGGTTCGAAGCACCGCGTGCAGAATGATGGGCGCGAGAAACACGACGATCGCCGGGTTGAGCCACAATCCCGAGCCG
>DATMEE010000033.1:0-11353 GCA_035557035.1 Phycisphaerae bacterium | reverse complement strand
GCTTCCCTTCGCCGGGCTCGCGTCGCAGAAAAACTACATGGCTGTATATCTGATGTCGCTCTACGGATCGGCGGGTTCACCGCACATCGGCGGGGGCACGGATTACGAGCAAATGGTTCCGCAGGGAATGGGCCAAGACCGGCAAGAAGCTGGACATGGGTAAGTCCTGCATTCGGTTCAAGAAGCTGGACGATCTGGCCCTCGAACTCATCGGCGAGGCGATCCGTCGCGTGTCGGTCAAATCCTACATTCAGCACTATGAATCGGCGATCCGCACGAAGAACAAAACGGCATCGAAGGCGGCTTCACCGAAAAAAGCCTCAGGCCGCGCAGCAAAGCCTGGGAAACCGCAAACCAAAACGGCGACTCGATCGAAGGCCTCAAGTCGGGCGTCGAAAACTTCCAAGCGCAGAAGTGCGGGTGTCTGAAAAGCTCGAGGCTGAAGTTCTCGAGCGCTTCGGCATTTCAATGCGGCGAAGATTTCATGCGCGCGCTGGGGACGGCCCCGGGCTGATGCTCACCGCTCGGCGTGTTCCCAAATCAGCCGGGCCAATCGCGCAGCCGAGCCGGTAGGCGGCCACAGACTTCCCCGCGCTTTTCTTCGTTCTTCGTCCCTTATCGCTCACGCTTGAAAATTAGATTCTGCGTTCGCAGAGTCCGCTCCGGAGAGCCTTAGCGGGCACTTCGCAAGCCTGCAGAGCGAATTACAACGCCTTCATGAAGGCCCCTCCAACCTCCCGTTTTCGGGGCGGAACAGTTCTGCAAGCCGGATAAGCAGGAGATAAAAGCGTTGTTCAGGGGAATTCAAACCGTTGTCAGAGCCGCGACGCATACTTCGTCTGAGGTCACTCCCGTGTGACGCGGATTCGGTCCACTCTTTTGTAGAGACCGATCGTGAGAAACGAATGAGTCCAGCGACGCTAACGAATGATTCCAATATCGCCAGGCGAATCGCAAAGGCGGTCAGTGCCTTTGAGCTTCGGACCGAGGGGCATGTTCCGGAATCGGTAACCGTCATCTCGAGCGGTCGCACCTTGGTCATCTCAATGGAGGGGGCGCTTTCGTCGATCGAGCAATCGCTCGTGCAGAGCGCCTCGGGGGCGGCCCATGTGCAGGAATTTTATCAACAGATGTTCACCAAGCCCCCCATCCCGCTCTGGGAGGAAATCAAAGAAATCACCGGAGCGGAGGCGATTCGCAATCCTGATGAAAGCGATCGCGGCGCAAATACCTCCGTAAAGGTCTTCGCCGACGGAACGGTCGTTCATGTATTTCTGCTTTCGCAACCGGTGGAAACATCTGCCTGGAACGAAAAAGGGTCGGCCCGCGAGGTCGCCGAAACGACTTAAGAATATTCGGCGAACGCCTGGCGCTAGAACCGCGCCGCCTTCGCCGGTGAAAAATAGACTGAACGATTTGAAACGGAGGTGTCGATGGGTTTGGCGAAAGTTTCCTTGTGTAGTGAAACAAAACTCGTCGGGCGAAAGCAACAGGCGGCCCGGCCTAACAATGGGAGGATCAATAACATGATCAAACGAATTTTACAATGTACAACTCTATCGCTGTTCGGCGCGGTTCTGATGGCAAACTCCGGTTGCAGCTCTGCAGACGGATCGTGCTTTGCCACCAACGACTGCGGAACAAAGTGCAAGACGACCAAGGTCGCGACCCGAACGACCCGGGTCAAGGACATCTGCGAGAAGCCGGCAGGCGAAGTCACGGCGGAACTCCCGCCGAACGCCCGGCCCGGCGAGTGCTTCGCGAAGGTCTGGGTTCCGCCGGAATTCAAGACCGTGACCGAGCGCGTGATGGTCAAAGAGGCCACCGAGCGCCTCGAAGTCATTCCCGCCGAGTACGAGTGGGTCGAAGAGCGTATTCTTGTGAAAGACGCTTCCACGCGACTCATCGAAGAGCCCGCTGAATACGCCAGCAAGCAAGTGGTGATCCAGACCGAAGCCGGCCACACCGATTGGGAAATCAACAAGGATGCCAATTGCGAGCTTCCCCCGAAGACGCCCGCCAAAGACGTCTTCTGCCTCGTGAATCACCCGCCCGAGAAGGTCACGCTGAACGTGCAGTGCCAGGTGAAGCCGCCGACGGTGCGGGAAGAAGTGATTGCAGCCGAATATGAAACGGTTCGCCGACACAAGCTCGTGAGCCCGGCCACGACCCGCCGGATCTGCATCCCCGCGGAATTCGACACCGTCGACAAGACCGTCAAGGTCTGTGACGGCCGGATGGCATGGAAGCGCGTCGTTTGCGAGAAGCCGTACGCTGAGTCGGTGACGATCAATGCGAATGGCAAGGCGTCGCAGGTTCAGTACATGGACCAGGACTAACGAATCGTCGTTCGCGAATGACGAACTTGGAAGTTTGATGATCCTTCGGGCGGCGGCGGACAAACCGCCGCCCGGGGGATTTTTCTGAATGCGTGACTCAACGTTGTCGATCCAAAGCCGGCCCGGAGGCACGGCGACTCGAACAGGGAAGTAGCTCAAATGTCTTTTCGCCTTACTCGAAGTCTTGCACTTGTTTTAACGCTCTCTCTGCTCGCGGGGTGCGGGCGGTCCAACCGGGAGTCGAGACACCAGTCTCATCGCGGCAAAATTTCGTCCCGCGAATCTCGAAATTCTTCATACCAGTCGCGGCAGCGGGCAAACGACGACCGCAGGAGAGGCTCGCATGACCGGCGTTCGCGTGATAAGCGCTCTGATTCCAGACGCTCGACCGAAAGGCGCTCGGATGCGGTCGCCGTCCCCGAGTCGCTCCCCGAACAGCGCCGGACCACTGCGCGGCGGCAGGATCGTTCAGACCGTGTGCTACTGACTTCCGAGCGGGAGAAGCCACTCTCTCCTTCCTCCGCCCACGAGATCAGTCACGACGACTTTCGCACATTGATTCAAAATCAATCCGCGCTCATCATCGACGCCCGCGGTCCGGAGCAATTTGCCGAGGGCCACGTGCGCGGCGCGATCAATGTCCCCGCCGGCGAGATGGAAGATTACGCCGCGAGTAAATTACAAAACGTGGACCGCAGCCAGCCGATCGTGCTTTATTGCAGCAGCCAGACGTGCCACGCGAGTGAAATGGTATACGAATACCTGGTGGGTCAGGGCTTTACCAACATGCGCGTATACAGTCCGGGTTGGCTCGTGCTGAAGTCCGCGCGGGACATGCTCTGATTTGCCCGTCGCATCAACGCGAAATTACGATTGAGGGAAGAATTCCGCCAAACGATCGGCAACGCCGAGTGACTTGGCCCAGTTCCTAAGATAGGGAACATCAAGGTCTCGGCAAACCCCCATGATCTCCTCGATGTCGGCCAGGTCCTTGCGACGACTGGCGATGAGCTTCAGTAGGATAATGTCTTCCGGCGCCATGACACGGACAGTTTTCAGTCCGATCTTCGTCTCTCGGGCGCGAGCCAACGCCGAGTTTAGAAATTCTCCCTGTGCCAGGAAAAAATCGGTGTGCCAGACGTTTCGGTCGACAAATCGGTTCACCTTTGCTTTTTTGAATCCGGCGAGGACGTCGAGAAACCCGGTGCGATGTTCAGGGGGTATGTCAAACCCTTCCTGCTCGAGGCCGTCAAACAGTTTTTGCAGTTCCTCGGTTCCCGCCGCGATCGCGATATCGGCGTCGTACGTGGGCCGCGGCAGGCCCCACGCGCGCGCCGCAAATCCGCCCATGATGGCGTA
Source organism: Phycisphaerae bacterium (assembly GCA_035557035.1). Lineage (GTDB taxonomy): Bacteria > Planctomycetota > Phycisphaerae > UBA1845 > UTPLA1 > JADJRI01. The sequence goes on along the minus strand of DATMEE010000033.1, from coordinate 7,655 downwards.
AGGAATCCGGAGTCGCTCAAGTACCGAAACCGCATCCAACAAGATTTGCTGGATCGGTAACTCGGTCATGAATATCTCCGAAGATGAGCCAGGATGATCTCGTCGGCTTTGTCGTGCTGCTCGCGATCGTAGGCGAGGCGGCGCTCCAACTCTTCGGGAGGCAGCTCTTTCAGGAAACGCCAGGCAAAGGTCATGAGCGCCTCAACCTCGCTCCAGCGCTCCTCTGGCGTCATTTCCCGATAAGCTTGTAGCTTGGCTTCGCTGAGCATCACGGGGATGATAGAGACTTCGCGACCTCGGGGTCAACGCCGGCGTCGCTGGAGAAGCCCATGTTTGACGATCCCAAGCCGCTGTCGCTGAAGCAAAAAATCGAGCGGCTGCGCGCCCGGGCCCGCGACATGGGCATTCAGGTGAATCACCTTCAGCGGATGTTTCCCTATTCCGAGATTGAGCTGACCTGGTCCGATGACCCCGAGATGAAGCGCCTGCTCGTGCGCTGTACGGAGCTCGACGACGCCACGACGATGGACCAGGTCGACGCCTTCGTCATCAATACGCTGAAGCGATTTGCCGATATCTGAGCCTCCCCGAACCCTCTATGGCTTTGCGGCAAAAATCGAAGTTGCGGAAATGATCGTGGCTCGCTCCCCGGCCTGCACCACTTTGCCCACCACGACCACCTCGCTCAACTCTTTGATTCCATGTTGACCGCGGAGGTCCGCCTTGAGCGGCGCGCCGGCCAAATCAACAATTTGAATGGTCGCGGAATGTTTCGCGATTTCATCCGCCGTCTCACAGCAATAGTCCCAGGGCGTGGCGCATGTGTCCTCAGGGTTGTCGGAACAGGCCTTTAGCCCATTGCCCACGAGAGTAAAGAGGGCCCGGCCTTCAACGAAAGGCGAAACACTGCCTCCGATTCGTCCTCGCAGCACAACGGCATCGCCGACCTTCGCGTGCGATTTTACTTCTTCCACGGACTTTGCATTCGCAGGTTCGACCGTTGCAAACAAGCCGACGGGCAGCGGATTCCCCGCCTTGGCCGAATCGATCGGGCTATTCGAAGAGGACGGCTTTTCCTGTTTGTCACAGCCCGAGAACGGCAGCCCGGCAAACACAGTCATCAGAAAAATGCCTCTCGTTGCTTTCGATATCATTCGTAGCTCCTTGTGAATCAGATTGCCTTCAACGCCACCGGAATCTCAAAACGAAGACACCGCCACGCCGGCGGCAGCGCGCCCAGAAGTCCGAGCGCAAGCCCCGATACGAGCCCGACCGACAGGACCAGCGCATCGACACGCAGGCCGAACGCGCCCATCGAGAACCGCACGGCGATGCCGTCCAACAGAAGCATCCCCGCGCTGCAGGCAACCAATGCCCCCGCCGCCGTGGCGAGCGTCGATTCCTGCATCAGTGAAAGCACGATCGCGGATTTTCGAAATCCCAGGGATTGCAACGTGCCCAGTTCGCGAAGCCGGGACGCGAACGCCGCGTACATCGTGTTGAGTCCCCCGAAAAGCCCCCCCAGCGCGATCAGACCAGCCGTCACCCAAGCGACAAGACGGATCGGTGCGAAAAAATCGGCCAGCCGCAGGTAATAGGCCGACTCGCGAACGGCGGCCAGTTCGAGGTCCACGCGCGTCTTGGTGAACGCGGCCACATCCGCGAATTCAGCCTTCTCAGGCTCGAGCGTCAGGACCACGCAGGAGTCGGTAGCCCGCTTGGTCGCCTGCTTGAGGTCGTCGAGCGGGGCCCACACTTCGGCGTCAATGATCGTGCCCGGCGCGGCGAATTCGCCCACAACGGCCCAGGGGCGGTTATCAATCAGAAGCGTCTCGCCGATCCCCAGATTCGCCTCCCCCACGCCCAGCTTGGTCGGCACCATTCTGCCGACCATCACCTCATTCGCACCGGGCACGGGGAATCGTCCATTCACGATCTGCAGCGCATCGTGAACCAGCATCGCCGCGGGAGTGACGCCCCGCACCAGCACCAGCGGCCTCTTGACCTGCTCGATCTGCGTCTGGACCGGCAATTGAACGTGAACCTCCGGTGAGACGTAGGCAACGCCTTCTCGCACGCGAACGCCATTCAGGCTCGCGGCCAGGATACCGGCAACCCCGGCTTCTATCTCACTGCGTTCAACGGATTCTTCACTGCCCGCGCCCAGCAGGATGACATTGTTCTCACGACCGGTCATCCTCAATGCCGCATCCATTCCGCGCACGAATGCCGCGGCGGTGATCACGAGCATTACCACCAGCGCACTTCCCCCGACCGAGAGGAGCAGGCGCGTGGTCGATCGCCCCAAGTTGCGAACCGCATAGTCGAATGGAAGCGATCGCATTTCAGTTTCCTGTTCAGACCGCGCGAAAACACTGGGCGATCTCGCGCCGCCCTGCCTGCCATGCCGGCACAAGCCCCGCGAGAACTCCGACGCCGGCCGAGACCGCGAGTCCGGTCATGATCACGGCCACATCTGCCGAGACGGGCACGCTCTGGCCTTCGCTGGAGATGCTGAAGTTGCCGTAACTCACAATCGCGAATGCTCCCAGCGTACCCAACGCCCCTCCGATCACGCCGACCAACACGCCCTCGGCGACGATCAAACGGGCAATGAGGCCTCCCCGGAAACCGAGCGTTTGCAAGACGGCGTGTTCCTTCATTCGATCCTGGACGCCAAGCACGATCGCATTCGCGACCAGCGCCAGCACTGCAGCAAGACAACCCCAGCCGAGATAGCGCGTGAAGCCGACGATCTCGACGATGTCCGAGCCGGCCTGGGCGACGAAGGCCTTTTCAGGCCGGGTCTGAGTGGGTTCGGATTCCGATCGAAATGCTTCATCGATTGCTTTCGCGACCTGATCCAGTTGCGCCGGGTCGTTCACCCGTACGTTGAATTGCGTCACGATCCCGACACCGGCCTTCGCCATGGACTGCTGAAGGAACGGCAGATGAACGTACGCCACGTTTTGATCCTGCGCTTCGCTTGAACGGATAATGCCGGCCACCGTCACCGCCACGCCGGAAGAATTGAAAGATTGGCCGATTTTGAAACCCCGGCGATTCGCCAGATTCTCGCCGACCAGCGCGGCATCAGATCGCTTGCTCCAATCCTCCACAGATCCGTCGATAATCCGCCACCTCGTCGCCAGCGATCCAATCACATCCCGCGGAACTCCGCGAAAGGTGATCACGTCGAGACTGGCAGCACAGTTGTTAACGACGATCTTCATTGGCACGACCTGGGCGACGCCGGCAATCTTTGCAATCCGATCCCCGTAAAACTCCGGAAGCCGGCTGGTCGCCGGACAAAACCGATTCTCGCGATAGACCACCAGCGTCTGGTCCGCCGCAGTCACTTCAGTCGCGTTGCGAACGCCTTGCTGCAGCGACTGCACCGCGATGAACAGGAACATCGCGACCGACACCCCCGCCACAGTGAGAAGGCTTCGCGTCCGGTGACGAACCACCTGCTTTGCGACCACTGGAAAGAATCGCGTCGCGATCATGTGAGCACCTCCTCGGCCCGCAAAGATCGGGTAGCCGCGCATCGCTCGATCTCCACCAAACAACCCTTTTCCAGGTGCAGCGTGCGCCGGGCATGGGCCGCGCACTTTGAATCATGCGTGACCAGAATCAGCGTCTTGCCCATCTCCTGGTTCAGCCGGCCGAGGAGCTGCATGATCGCCCCCGCTGAATCGGCGTCGAGATCGCCGGTCGGCTCGTCGGCGACAATGATTCTCGGGTTGGTGACGATAGCGCGAGCGATTGCTACACGCTGCTCCTGGCCGCCGGAGAGCTGGCGCGGGTAATGGTCGTGACGATCCGCGATTCCGACGAGCTGCAAGGCGGTCGAGACTCGTTCGTGCCGTTCTCGCTTTGACGACTTGTGCAACAGGAGCGGCAACTCGACATTCTCGTAGGCGGTGAGAACCGGGACGAGGTTGTAGAGCTGAAAGATGTAACCGACGTTTTCGCTTCGCCAGTCGGCCAGCCGCGACCGCGACAGGGTTGCGACGTTCGTCCCCCCGATCCGGAGTTCTCCGCCGGTGGGCCGATCGATGCCTGCGATGAGATTCAACAGCGTCGTCTTGCCGCTGCCGGAAGGCCCCATCAGAGCCAGAAAGTCTCCCGACTCGACGTCGAGGTCGAGCTCCTGCAGAGGCGTGATCAGGGAATCGCCCTTCCTGTATGACTTGGTCAGACTTCGGCATTCGATAAACGGCATGATCACCGCTCCCCCGCCGATTCAACCGTTTTCTCGCCGGAGATGCGCACCCGAGTGCCATCCCCAAGTCCCTGTGGGGGATCGACGATCAGCCGATCGCCGAGGCGCACACCGCTCAGGACTTCGATGGCGCCCCCCGCCTCTTCGGCGGCAAGAGAAACACGTCTGCGTTCGGCGACGCACTCTCCGCCGTGCATTTTTCTGACGGCCCACACATCGGCCGCGTCATCTTGGCGATTGACGAGAGCGGAGATTGGAACAATGAGCCGCAACCCGGGCTGGCCTGGCTTCGCGCTGCCTGCGTTCGAGCCTGCATTTTCAGATGGCGCCAGCGAACTCGTCGCATGCTCGGAATGGGCGCCGGCGGCCGGCGCGGCGTAGAGTCGAACCCGCGTCAGCATTTCCGGCTTCAGCGCCGCAACCGGATCATCGATCAGGATTTTCACCTGGATCGTGTTCCGCTGGATATTCGCCTCGTGAACAATGCGCGTGACCGACCCGTGCAACGTCTTATCCGGCAGGGCCTCGGTCGTGATTTGTGCTCGGCAACCGATCCGGATTTTTGCGGAATCGGCCAGCGGAATCTCGGCCCGGACCTGAAGCTTCGCGGGATCGTACAGCCGGGCAACCGTGCCAGACATCGTGTCAGAGATTGCGGCCGCGCCGACATTCGTCCGCGACGTCATCGATATGCGAGTCCCGGGTTCAACCAGGCGCGACATGACGATTCCCGATACGGGAGACCGAATCTCCATCCGCGAGAGTTGGAGCTTCGCTTCATCCAGCCCCACCGCCTGTCTCAAGACGTTCGCCTTTGCCACTTCAATTTCGGCGCGGGCGGATTCGATCTCGCCTTCTGCCGCACGAGCCCGGAAGTCCGCTTGAACGAGTTCAATCTCAGAAGCGCCGCCCTCGGGAATCAGGTTTCGAACGCGCGCGAGACGATCGCCGGCCTCTCCGGCCTTTGCCTCGGCCACCTTCAGATCGAATTCCGCCCTGGAGACCTGAGCTTGTAGCGCCGCCAGCTCGGCTTCAGCCGCGCGCAATGACAGTCTGGCGTCGTCATCCACCATGCGCACGATGACCTGTTCCGCCTCAACCCGGTCGCCCTCGAGAACAAGGACTTCCCTGACGACGCCTTCAGCCAGGGCGGGGACGTTGATCGCATAGGGCGCCGCCTCGACCCAACCCGGCGCTTGCACCAACAGCCGACCCAACTCATCCGGCGAGGTCGGCCGGGAAGCTGACGGCGCCGCGACGCGGTCCTGCACGTCGACCGGCCTTCCCACGACCGGGACGACCCAGACCTCGACCGCCGGAACCAGGGCGATTCGCGCGGCATGGGCCAGAAGCCCCCCGGCCGTGCCAAGAATCGCGAAGGGCAAAGCGACGCGGGTTTTCCACCGCGATCTCGGACGGGGAACAGGCGCACCTCGCACGAGATCGGCCTCCGCCGCGAGGCCGGAAAGACTCAGGACCGGATTCTGCATGATGACCTCCGCAATTCGCGGATACAAATTCCTCATTCGCTAACAGGATCGAATGGACGAACTAGGCTGTGCGAGAGCAATCGACGGCACATCCCCATTCGGCCGCAAAGTGATGCGCGGTCCGGTCGGCGACTGCCGGATGACATCAGGATGTGATCAGATCAGAAGTGGAAGTGACAGAACCTCGTCAGGTGGATGGAGCACGCGGGCGGATTCGAAGTCCAAGTGCCGGCATCGCACCTCGGCCGCATTCTTCGCCTCATTCACGAAACCGACAAATGCCTGGACCGTCATTTCAGGGACTGAATCGCTCTTCGCAAGTTGAATCGCGCTGTTGGAGCAAAAACAGGATGCCTTCGGTGCATCATCAGGCGCGCAGGGCATCTCCCGGGCCGCCTCGTGCCGGCAGCAGCATCCCTGTTTCGATGCGGCTTGCCGATTGGATGGCGCGCCAAAGGCACACAGGCTGGGACAGATCACTCCGACCCACCAAACGAGACACCAAGACAGGCTGATTCGTAACATCGTTACATCATTCTATCATCAGGGCATGGTGCAGTCGAATTCTGAGCATCGTCAGCCAGGTTCTGATAATCGCCAAATGGATCGCTTGAACGTCCCTTATCACGCCCGTCGCTGCAATCCCAGCCGGCGGCCCGCCATTGACGGCATTAGCAGATCTACGTGAACAACGCATCAGTTCTTCGCCATATCAACGACTTCCACGCCGGCCGGCGGCGCGAATCGATCAGCGTTAATCGGTGCATTGATCTTGATGTCCGACCGGGTCATCGTGGTCATCGGCTTGGCCTTCATGTCGTTGTTAACTTCCTTGACGATCAGTCCAGTTTCTTGCTGGATGTAGTGGCGAGTGACGCCCTCGCCCGGCCCGGTCTTGCCCTTGAACATGTTCGGCAGCGACTCAACGACGTAACACGCTTTACCCTCGATGGCTTCGTCGGGTAGCACTTTCACCTCGTTGTCCTTCCGCAATTCATCGAAAAACGCTTTGTCGGCCATCACCTGAATGCTGGCGTCGCGCATCTTCAATTTGTATGCGATTGTTTTGCCGCCCGAGATGAGCAGCATCCAGGAATGGTCGCCGTCGTCGAATTTCACGGAATCGAAATCCATCTTCGACTCGTTTTTTCCGCTTTTCTGGACCTGCCGGCCCTTCGCTTCCAGCCGCCACAGGGTCTTTCCGGCCTGCTTCATGTACTCGCACGGACCTTGCTCGTCCTTGTGCAGGCTGTTGCCGCCGCCCATGTCGCTGTCGACCACGATCCGCTGTTTGCAGACGATCGACGTCACCTTCTCGGATACGGCCTGCAACTTCTTCTCAAGCGACTCGATCGTCTCGGCCGCGGATGCCGAACCCACGACACAAAACGCCGCCAGTGCAACCACGCTTCTCCACGACCTCATGATTCGTCCTCCCGAAAATGCAGTTTCGACTCTCGCGTCCCGACTGCCGACGCATGACTTCAACCGCCGCCCCTGGCCTCGCTCACTCAAATCGCATGGGCAATCCCAGTGTGTCTCGATAAAACGACACGGCTTTCTGCATGTCGCTTACGAATACGATCGCATAGTTGACTCGCATTGCAGAAATCTCCTGATTTCGAAGCGGCGTGCCCATACGTCAGCCACGCACGATCGCACGCCCGCCGTTGTCGCGAAACGCTACTTTCCCGTCTGTTCCCACAGCCCGCAAAGGTTCCCCTGCGGATCGATGATCGCCGCATACGCTCCGACGCCCGGCACGGCCGTCTTCGGCAGCGCCACCTTTGCGCCGAGTTTCGTCGCCTTCTCAATGGCCGCGTCGATGCTGGGCACGTCGACGTAATTCATCCACGGCTGCTGGGCGTGCTGACGCTGCATGACCGCCCCGTTGATGCCCGGCCCCTCGGAGCCGGTGTCGCAAAGCCAGTATTCCG
>DATMEE010000032.1:0-3547 GCA_035557035.1 Phycisphaerae bacterium | reverse complement strand
GCAGGGCGGCGTGATCATGACCTTCGCCGACCGCACCTGCGGCATGACCGCCCGCTTCGTCTCGGGCAAGCCGACGCTGGCGACCGTGCAGCTCGATACGCACTTCGTCGAAGCCGGCAAGATCGGCGAGGTTTTGGTGTCGAAGCCGCACGTGGTGCGCTTCACCCGCAGTCTCATTTTCATCACCACCGAGGTGACTGTCGACAAACGCTGTATCGCGATGGCGAGCGGCGTGTTCAAGATCTTGAAGAGCGAGAGTTAGGGCCCGTCATTGCGAGCGCAGCGAAGCAATCCATCTTTCCGCTTGCTGAGAGGCATGGATTGCTTCGCTTCGCTCGCAATGACGGCGTAGAGCCGGAGGACCCACCCGATGCAATACCGCCAACTTGGCCGTAGCGGCCTGAAGATTTCGCCGATCTGCCTGGGCACCATGATGTTCGGCGGCCCCACCGACGAGGCGACGTCGTCGCGCATCGTCGCGAAGGCACGCGAGGCCGGCATCAACTTCATCGACTCTGCGGACGCCTATAATGGCGGCCAGTCCGAGCAAGTGGTCGGCCGCGCCATCTCCAACAACAGGCACAACTGGATTCTCGCGACAAAGCTCGCCAACCAGATCGGCGACGATCCCAATCGCGGCGGGCTGTCGCGGCGCTGGGTGCTGCAGGCGGCGGACGAGAGCCTGAAACGGCTCGGCACCGACTTCATCGACATCTACTATTTGCACAAGGAGGACCACGCGACGCCGCTGGAGGAGACGGTGCGCGCCATCGGCGATTTGATGCGCCAGGGCAAGATCCGCTATTTCGGCGTGTCGAACTACCGCGCCTGGCGCGTCGCCGAGATCTGCAACATCTGCGACAACAACGGCGTCGACCGCCCGATCGTCAGCCAGCCCTATTACAACGCCATGAACCGCATGCCGGAGGTCGAGCATTTTCCGGCCTGCGGCTATTACGGCCTCGGCATCGTGCCCTATAGCCCGCTGGCGCGCGGGGTGCTGACCGGCAAGTACAGGCCGAACACAGCCCCCGACAAGGAGACGCGCGCCGGCCGCGCCGACAAACGGATGATGCAGACCGAATGGCGCCCGGAATCCCTGCAGCTCGCCCAGGAGATCAAGCGGCACGCCGAGGCCCGCGGCATCACCGCCGGGCAGTTCGCGGTTTCATGGGTGCTGAATTCGTCGTTCGTCTCGGCGGTGATCGCAGGCCCGCGCACCGAGGAACAATGGGACGATTACCTGAAGGCCCTCGACTATCGCTTCACGGCCGAGGATGAGGCGCTGATCGACCGGCTGGTGGTGAGCGGCCACGCCTCGACGCCGGGGTTCAATGACCCGGCCTATCCGATCGAGGGGCGGCGGGCGCGGACGGATGGCCAAGCCCGATGATCTGATCGCGCGACCTGCGGCAGTCCACTACCCTGCGTTGTAACAGGGGGATGGAGCCTACGGTAACGGGATAGTAACTTCGCTGGTCGAAACTTCGCTGTTCAGGCGGAGGTCCCAGTGGTGGACGAGCACAGAACAGCACCAAGGCGGCGGCTGTTGAAGGCGGGCAGGATTTCGTTTGGCGGCGGCGCCGCCATCGATTGCACGATCCGCAATCTTTCCGAAACCGGCGCCGCACTCGAGGTGAGCTCCCCCCTCGGCATTCCCGAACGCTTCACGCTGGTGGTCGAAGCCGACCACAGCCATCTGCTGTGTCGCGTCGTCTGGCGAAAGGAGAAGCGGATCGGGGTTCATTTCGAAACCTGACCGGCGCCGCCCGCACCGCCGGCGGACCTGACAGATCGCAGCGGGCCCGGCCTGATACGTCGTGACCGGACCCACCGCGAAATGATCGCGCCTCGCAGCCTCAAGCGTCAGTGCCTGGATTCGAGCCTGACGATGACGCCTGTGGGCTCGGGCTCGTGCGGCGACAGTTTCGTCAGCGTCTCGTCGCTCCAATAGGCCAGGTTTACGATCATGCCGACGGGCGCCTCCGGCTCGGAAGCCTCGGTCGGTTCCAGGACGTTGAGCCCGCCGCTGTCGATGAAGAACGTGTGATCGCCAAACATGCTGGCCAGTTGCGGAACCACCGGATGATCCTCGGGAAGCGCCTGGGCTTCGAATTGCATCAGAGCGCGTTCCACCTGTGCCGAGTTCAATTTCATGCACGACTCCTTAAACTAGCTTTCTGGTTGGTTGAGGACCGCGTGGGCGGCTAAGACCGCACGCGGCTGCTTCCTGCGAAGGATACGAAAGGCGTCAAGGGTGTCGGATCCTGATCGCTCGTCCCCACCAGCACAGCGCGCTGGTCCGCAAGTTCTTCTTCAATCCGCGAGTGCTGCGAATTGAACCCGGGACAGTGGTGCTTCTCTGCGCCCGTTCAACCCGGCAACGAATTTAAATCCGCAATGTTCCGCAGAAGCCGATTTCGAAATCCTGCGACTGCCGTGCGGAACCCCGTGGAACGCGCCGGGCGGCAGCGCGGCCTGCTATCTCCCGTCGGGAACGGGATGCCGCCTCGCCAATTCGTCGAGCGGCAGATGCGCCTCCGCATCGCTCAGCGTGAAACGGACAATGACATCCTGACGGCCAACCTGCCCCCAAAGCCCATCCGATGACCATTTCTGCGGCACCGGCCCGCGCAGACCTTCGACCCAGACAAAATACCATTCCGTCATCGAACACCTCCTGGCCCATGGGTGCGGAACCAGATGCGCCGCGATCTCGTTGAAACGACATCGCGAGGCCTCGAATGCGAAAAGGCCGGCCGGCTCGTGCCGGCTCCTTCCGGAATTCAGCGACGCGCCCGGGAAGCCTCGTACACATAAGGATTTCGTCATGGAAATCAGCACTTTCAAGGACATGTACCTCGCCGAACTGCAGGAACTGGTGAGTGTCGAGGAGCAACTTTCCGAAGCGCTGCTGCGCATGGCGGCCGCCGCATCCCACCCGGCGTTGAAGGACGCCCTGGTGGACCATCATGCGGAGACGATCGGGCAGAAGGAGCGGCTTTTGGCCATCCTTCGCACCCATGGTGTGGACCCGGGGGCGCATGTCGATCAGGCCATGCAGGCCCTGATCCGCGAAACGCGCAAGATGCTCAGCATCCTGGAGGGAGACGATCTTCGCGATGCGGGCCTGATCGCATCGGTCCAGAAACTCGAGCACTACGAGATCGCCGCTTACGGCTCAGCCGCAGCCCTTGCCGGCCAGCTTGAGCTGCGTGACGACCAGATGCTGCTGCACGACAGCCTTCTGGAAGAGAAAGAGGCCGACGCCCTTCTCACCGATATCGCCAAGGGCGAAGTCAATCCGGACGCGCTGGCGGCGTGACACCGCGATCCGTGCAGCCTGGTCATTCCTGACAGAGCCGCAGAGGGACCGCCTTTGGCGGTCTTTTGGTCTGCACGAAATGAGTCAGCCGCGGATGAAATGGACGGTTCGGCCCTCTTCAGGCCCGATATTCAGATGTAGCCGACATCAGGGAGCGTGCGACTTCAGGTTCGGTTGAACCCTTTCCGGTGCCACGACAACAAAATTCGCGTCTTCGCCCAG
>DATMEE010000031.1:0-6242 GCA_035557035.1 Phycisphaerae bacterium | reverse complement strand
CAACGCCACCACGCCGGGCCTGATCGTCACCTACACCGACATCGAAAACTACACCGACAACGGCCCGTTCGACACGAGCACTCACGTGAACAACATCGGTGAGGACCCGGTCTTTCGCGACGTGGATGGGGAGAACGACGTGGCGGTGGACGATGATGACGATTTTCGCCTGACGCCCTGCTCAAGTGTCCTGGACCGCTCCGACTCCAATTTGTTTCCTACCGATGGAATCAATTTGGACAACGACAATGACTTTTCCGAGTTGCTGCCGGACCAGGACACCGCCGACCGTGCGTTCGACCACCCGACCCAACCGAATCTTGGGGTTGGAACATACACCTTTGTAGACCTGGGCGCTTTCGAACTGCACGTGCGAGGCGACCTTGCTCCGGAAATGCACGACGGTTTGGTTGACGGCCGCGACATCCAGCCGTTCGTCGATTGCTACCTCGAATTCGGCGAGGCATTGGGGCCGTATCCGATTCAATGCGAGACAGCGGACATGGACATGGACGGGGAGTTGGCGCTTCTAGACGTGGCCTGCTTTGTGGATGTGCTGCTGGGCGGCGAGGGGTGCATGGAGCCGTGCGAGGAAGGCGGCGGCCCGCGGGCGTTCGTGGATTGCAATGAAAATGAGGTTGACGACTATTTGGACATCTATCTTTGCGATGGCTCAAGCCCCGGCCTTTGCGATTGCAACGCAAACGGAATTCCGGATGAATGCGACATCGCCGAGGAAACCTCGGAGGATGATGATGCGAACGGCGTTCCGGATGCGTGCGAGCCAGATTGCAACCAAAATGGGCTGCCCGATGCCTGGGACATCGAGAATGAAACGAGTGCGGATTGCAATACGAACACCCTCCCAGATGAATGCGAATGGGACTGCAACGACAACGGCGTTCCGGACGACTGCGACGTGGACCCGACCGATCCGGATGGCAACACGCAGGTCAGCGAAGACTGTGATGAGAACGCCGTGCCGGACGAGTGTGACCCGGACTGCGACGCCAACGGTGTCCCAGACACGTGCGATCTCGATCCGACCGATCCCGATGGCGACAGTTGGGTCGATCCGGACTGCAATGGCAATTACTATCCCGATGCCTGTGACATCGACTGGGGCCGCCGTTCGGCAGCCTCGACGCCGACGAGAACGGCGTGCCCGACGAGTGCGAGGAATCGCAGATGATGATGGGCGGGTCCGCGGGCGGCGGCGAGGTGGTCTCCGGTGACGGAGCATCGCCCTGCCCTCCCCACTGCTCACAGAGCAGTGGCACACCGGCTTCACCGTTCTTTCCCAATTTGGAGGAGCTTTCCGAAGAAGAACAGGAAGCGTGGTCGGAGTTCTATACTTGGTGTTTCGAGCAGGCCTGGGGGCCGGACTCGGAGTACAGCGGCGCGGAGCAGCTCGAGCGGCTGACGGAGAAGATGTCGGAGCTTGGAGTGACCGAATAGCCGATTCGGTGCTTTGCTACGATTAACTCACCAGCGGCCCGGTCGTGGGTTCGCGACCGGGTCGCCTTTCTTTTTTCGGGCGATCCGGTTCGATGACCGCGTGCGGCCCGGCTTCGCGAAAGGTAGGACGAATCGCTAGTGTGCGGCCGGCGCGAGCCATTAGAATGCCTGAACGCCTTCGCGAAATTGTCTTTACCCACAGTGGATCGGACATGAGCACTTCGGACATCGAGGTCAGAGACGCAAAAAAGGTCTATTACAAGGACCGGATCGAGATTCCCGTGCTGCACGGGTTGAATCTTTCCATTCCCGCGGGCCAGTTTGTCGCGCTCATGGGGCCGAGCGGGTCGGGGAAGTCCACGTTGCTGCATCTGGTCGGCGGTCTGGACACGCCCACGGGCGGCAGCATTCGCGTCGGCGATGCGCAACTGGAGCAGATGAGCGAGCGGCAGCGCACGGCTTGGCGCAGCCGCCACGTCGGGTTCATTTTTCAGATGTATCATCTGGTGCCCGTGCTGACCGCGGCTCAGAACGTGGAGCTGCCGCTGCTGCTCTTCAAGATGCCCGCGAACGAGCGGAAGGAGCGGGTGCAGACGGCGCTCACCATTGTGGGCCTGGACGATCGCATGGATCATCGGCCGAATCAGCTTTCCGGCGGGCAGGAGCAGCGGGTGGCGATTGCCCGCGCCATCGTGACGGATCCGGACGTGATTCTGGCGGACGAGCCGACGGGCGATCTGGATGCGAAGACGTCCGAGGAAATTCTCGCGCTGGTCGGGCTGCTGAACAGCGAGTTCAAGAAAACGATTCTGATGGTGACGCACGATCCGCGGGCGGCTGGTCATGCCGCGCGTATCGTTCACCTGGAGAAGGGGCTGTTGGAGCGCGAGGAGTTCAATCCCGCGCGGGCGCCGAACGAGGCGACGGCCGTTTGAATCTACATTTCCAATGGGCGATTGGACGATGAAGGACAACCTCACGACACCTCAGCGATTCCGCCGCTCCTTCGGAGCGGACAGTCGTGGGGCGTCGCGATATCCACGGGTTGCGCTGCGCTTCACCCGTGGCTACATTCCGTTGCCCCTTCGGGGCAAAGGAGATCCAGGTGGCGTTATAATTCTCAGGCCTCGGAGCGCTGCGTGAGCATTGGTTTCATTCTCCTTCAAAACCTGAAGCGCAATCCGCTTCGGATGGGATTGACCGCCGTAGCGTTCGCCCTGCCGATGGCGATTTTCGTCGCGGCGATCTCGATGGTGTTGGCGCTGGACAAGATGGGGGCGGAAAAGGAGAAGGAGCTGCGGCTGGCGGTTCATCACAAGACGACGCTGGTGAATCCGCTGCCCGAGGCCCATCGCCGGCGGATCGAGGGCCTGGACCCCGATCGAGCCAGGCTGCTGGCGGTTTGCGGGATGCGCTGGTTCGGCGGCCGGGTGCCGGACACGCAGAATACCATCACCAGTCTCGGAGCCGATCCCGATACGTTTCCCCTGGTTTACAGCGATACGCAGATGCAGCCAGACGAAATTGAGAACTGGCAAAAGGACCGCCAGGCGTGCGTGGTCGGCACCAATGCGGCGGACCTTTATGACTGGGATGTCGGAGAACGCATCACCCTTGAGAGCACGGTGCCGCCTTATTTATCGCTGGATTTTCACATCGTGAAAGTGATTGAGAACCCGTCACAATCCAACTATTTCTGGTTTCGCCGCGACTTCCTGGTTGAATCGCTCAAATCGCAGGGCATCGAAGACTCGACTTGCAACATCTTCTGGGTCAAGTGCAAGTCGGCCGCGGCGCTGCGACAGTTGCAGAAAGAGATCGACGCTTTCTTTGCCAACACGCCGGAGGAAACGAAGAGCGAAGATGAGAATGCGTTCGGCGCAAACTTCACACAGGCGGCCGGCGACATCCCGGGGTTGATGCAGGCGATGTCGATCGTGGTGGTCGTGGTGATCGTGCTGGTAGCCGGCAACACGATGATGATGAGTTTCCGCGAGCGCACGCGCGAGCTGGCGGTGTTCAAGGCGATCGGTTTTCAGTCTGGCCGGATCTTTCGCATGGTGCTGGCGGAGAGCGTGATTCTGGCGCTGGGCGGATCGCTGATCGGCGTGCTGCCGGTGGCCCTGTATTTGTACATGAGCCCGTTGAAGCTCACGCGGATGGGGCCGCTGGGCGTGCTCGAAGTTTCGTGGATCGCGGTGGCTATTTCGCTTGGGATCGCGGTGCTGGTCGGGTTGATCGCGGGGTCGTGGCCGGCGGTTCAGGCGCTGCGGCTGCGGACGACGGATGCGCTTCGCCGCGCGGCGTAAAGGGATGTCCGGTCAATGGCATTGCCGATGAAATAACACTGGCGAAACCTCTTCGTTCGCAAGACGACGACGATCCTCACCATTCTGGTCATCGCCGCGGTGGTCGGGGTGTTCACCTGGATGCTCGGGTTTCGCAGCGCCATCAATCGCTCGCTGGCGGTCGCAGGGGACCGGGAGAAAATCATCGTTCTTAAGAGCGGGTCCACTGCGGAGAGCAACAGCGCGATCTCCATGGAGGAATTCAACAAGCTTTCGCAGGTGACGGGCGCCGTTCGAGATACAAAGTCGGGGCAGATTCTTCTCAGTCCGGAGATGATCGTGCAGGTGTCGCTTCCGCGCCTGCGCGATGAAGGCCTCACCTATGCGAACGTCGCGGTTCGCGGCGTGACCGAGAATGCGCTCAAAGTTCACACCAATGTTCACGCCCTCGGACGAACCGTTTCAATCGCCGAGCGAGAAGTCATCGTCGGGCTCGCCGCCTCAAAGCAGTTCGGAGGGCTTCGCATCGGCGATTCGATTAGTCTCGGTTACGGCAGCGACCGTGGATATCTGGTCGTCGGCTACTTTTCGGCGGGCGGCGGACCGCTGGAGAGCGAGATTTGGGGATATCTGCCATCGCTGATGAATGCATATAACCGGCAGAATTATTCCTCCGTCGCGCTGCGGCTCGAGCCGGGCCGCGATCCGACGCCGGTCATCGAGCAGATCAAAGGCCCCGCCATTCAGCTTGAAGCGAAGACCGAGGATGTCTATTGGGACGAGCAGACGACGCTCATGGCCGTTTATCTCGGCGTGACCGGAGCGCTGGTCGGCGTCATGTCGCTGGCGGCGGTGTTCGCCATCGCCAACACGATGTATTCCGTCGTGGCTGGACGCACGCGCGAAATTGCAATGCTGAGGACGATCGGCTTTTCCGGGCCGCAAATCCTTCAGGGATTGCTTGCTGAATCGGTGATGCTCTCCCTTGTGGGAGGACTGCTGGGCTGCCTGGGCTGTGCCGCGTGGCTGACGCTCACCACGAATAAGAAGGACATGTTCGGCGCGACGACGTTCACGACGATGGCGTTTGAGATCACGCTCACGCCCTGGATCATCGGCTGGTCGCTCGGGCTGGTCACGCTGCTGGGCGTTTTCGGCGCTATGATGCCGGGCATTCGTGCTGCGCGCATCGGCGTGCTGAAAGCGCTTCGTGAGGCATAGCCCTGTGTTGAACCGCCATGGATTTCAATACTCCGCCGCTCCATCGGAGCGGACTATGATCGGGCGCAACATATCCACGGGTTGCGCTTCGCTCCACCCGTGGTTACAGCCCGTCACCCCTTCGGGGCGAAGACGAAGTTGCGTTGTAGCCATGAGGTCCACACAGTCCTCGCTAGCGCTTCGGGCTTGGAACGCATGAACCTCCGCCTCATCTATCTTTATCGCAATCTTTCGCGAAACCCGCTGCGCACGGTTCTGACGTGCATGGCCGTCGCCCTGCCCATCGTGATCTACGTGCTTTCGATGTCGGTCGTCGACGGCCTGCAACTTTTTCTCGAAAACTCCGTCAAGCAACTGCGACTCGCAATTACGCAGAAGACGTCGATCGTCAATCCGCTGCCGGCTGGGCACCGAGCAAAAATCGAGGCGCTTGATCCGTCGCGAAAGCATATTGTTGCGGTTTGCGGTTTGCGGTACATCGGCGGCCAGCGGCCGGGCGAGCCGGTGCCGCTATCGACACTGGCCGTCGATCATGACACGTTTGTGGCGGCATTTCCCGAGAACAACCTGACGCCCCAGGAAATCGAGGAATGGAACAAGCATCGGCAGGCGATCATGGTCGGCCAGGGCACGGCGGCGGACATGGGCTGGAAAGTCGGCGATCGCATTACGATTTTTCCTTCCGTTCCCCCTTATGTGAATATTGAGTTTCGGGTGGTCTCCACGTTGCCGGACGCGACCGACATCGTGACGAACTGGTGCCGCCGCGATTATCTGGAGGAGATTCTGAAGAAGGAGTATCCCGAGGCCGCATCGGCGGGCGGCAGCGGCGAGGGCCCGTTCAGCCAGGTCACGTTTTTCTTTGTGAAGTGCGCGTCCAAGGCGGACCTCGATCTGTATCGTCGGAAGATCGATGAAGCGTTTCGCGGGTCGCGCGACGAGACCAAGACGCAGGACGAAAAGACCTTCATGAACGAATTCATCAAGCAGCAGTTTGATCTGGAGAAGAATCTGACGCTGCTCTCGGGAATCACCGTTCTGGTCGCGGTGCTTGCGGCCGCGAACACCATGAGCATGAACTTTCGCGATCGCATCAACGAGGTCGCCACGCTCAAGTCGCTGGGGTTCGGCGGCGGATTCGCATTCACGCTGATTCAGACCGAGAGCCTGCTGCTGTGCGCGATCGGCGGGCTGATTGGTTCACTCGGGCCATTTATCGCGTTCAGTTACACGCCGCTGAAGAATTGGACCATTCCGTTCATTCAAACGCTCCAG
>DATMEE010000030.1:0-6350 GCA_035557035.1 Phycisphaerae bacterium | reverse complement strand
TTTTACGCCGCTTCGCGGCGGATTTCACTGGCCCAGCATTTCTTCCACGATTCCCTGCACATCAATTCCATCGACGGCGCCATCGCCATTCACGTCGCTTTTGGCGTGGGGCGCTCGCTTTCCTTGTCGTCGCCGCGCTCAGAATGACGGTTTCGGGTCATCCTGAGAAGCAGCAGCGACGAAGGATCTTGCCTGGCCGGCCGTGATCGCTTTCACACAACAGCGAATCCACCCGCCAGCGAGATTCTTCGCTGCGCTCAGAATGACGGCCTCGCGTGCTATACGTCAACCCGAAGCGTTTGGAAGGTGCGTTTGCCCTTCTTCAACACTACGAACCCGCCGGCCAGCACGTCGCTTTCTGAAATACGGTGCCCCGGGTCTGTCATGGTGACGCCGTTGACACTGACCGAGCCGTTGGGAATGTCCTTGCGGGCCTGGGCGCGGGAGGCGTAGTGGCCGGCGTCGGTGAGGAGGGCGACGAGGGCGGCCTGTTCGGTGCCGAGGGCCTCGCGCGGAAGGCGGATGGGCGGGGCGCCGCGGAAGGCTTCTTCCAGTTGCAGCGCGGAGAGCTGCCGCCAGTCGGCGTTCTTGTCGAACAGCACCTGCGTCGCATGCTTGGCACGCAGCAACGCCTCCGGGCCGTGGACCAGTTTGGTTACCTCCTCCGCAAGGACGCGCGGGGCCTCGCGGCGCTCGGGTGTCTCGTCGGTGACGCGATCCAGCTCGGCGATCTGGGCCAGCGACAGGAAGGAGAAGACCTTCAGGTAATGCAGCACGTCGTTGTCATGCGTGTTGAGCCAGAACTGGTAGAACTCGTAAGGGCTGGTGCGGGCTGGATCGAGCCAGACGTTGCCGGCCTCGGTCTTGCCGAACTTCTTTCCATCCGAGCGCGTCATCAGCGGCGACGTCAGCGCGTGGGCTTCGACCCCGCGCACGCGCCGAATCAGGTCCGTGCCCGAAACGATGTTGCCCCACTGGTCGGAGCCGCCCATCTGCAGCGTGCAGCCGTGGAGGTCGTGCAGCTTCAGATAGTCGTATGCTTGGAGCAGCACGTAGGTGAACTCGGTGTAGCTGATGCCGTGCTCGCGGGTTTCGAGGCGGATGCGCACCGAGTCGCGCTTGATCATCTCGTTGACCGCGAAGTGCTTGCCGATGTCGCGGAGAAACGTGAGGAGATCGAGCTTGCACAGCCAGTCGGCGTTGTTCACCATCAACGCGCCGTCCACGCCGAAATCGAGGAAGCGCTCGATCTGAGAGCTGATTCCGGCGAGATTTTTCTCCAGCACGTCGGTCGTGAGCAGCGTGCGCTCGTCCTCCTTTCCGCTGGGGTCGCCGATCAGCCCCGTGCCGCCGCCGACCAGCGCGATGGGGCGATGGCCCGCGAGCTGGAAGCGCTTGAGCGTCATGATCTGCATCAGGCTGCCGACGTGCAGGCTGTCGGCCGTGGGGTCAAAGCCGATGTAGGCAGTCATGCGTCCGGCGCGCAGGGATTTTTCCAGTTCGCCGGCGCTGTGCTGATGCACCAGCCCGCGCTCGTTCATTTCCGCGAAAAAATCGTGAGGCATTGTCTTGATTCCGGCGAACCGATGCAGAACTGTAATTCGAAGTTCACTGACGAACGATCGATCGTGTGAGTCACAGACTCCGCCGCTCCTTCGGAGCGGACCATCATATTGCGTCGTGTTGGGCTTCGCCGCACCCGTGGTTACAGCCCGTCGCCCCTTGGGACGAAAGACAAAATAGCATTGTGCAACTAACTGACCAATTCGAACTCCGCCAGTTTACAGCCTCGCCGCTGTTCGCTTGCGACCGACGATTGGGGCCGACGCGACGGTGGTTCTTCCCAGTGAATCGCGAACAGCGGCGGCGATTCCGGCTCCGTCCAAACCGCAGGCCGCGAGCTGGCCCGCCCGCGGGCCGTGGGGGACGAAGCCGTCGCCGGGCATTCCCAAGATCACGACGTTCGAGGCATCGAGTCCAAGCTCGCGGGCCGTCTCCAGCACGGCGCTTCCGAAGCCTGCGTAGACCGAGTGCTCCTCAACCGTCACGAGCGGCGTTTCCCGCGAAAGGGCCTCGGACACCATGCGACGGTCGATCGGCTTGGCGAAGCGGGCGTTGACGACGCGTGCTTCGATGTCGTCGGCGGCGAGCAGCTCGGCGGCGTCGAGGGCGGGGCGGCAGGTGGAGCCGTATGCCAGAATGGTGGCATCTTCGCCCTCGCGCAACGTGACGGATTGTCCGAGGACGAAGGGCGGCGTCAATGCATCGCCGTAGAGCGAGTCGGGTACCGTGTCGCGCGGGTACCGGGTCGCGCTGGGCACGTCGAGGGTCAGCGCCAAGCGGAGACATTCGAGTATCTCAATCTCGTCGCCGGGGGCCATCAGCACCATGTTGGGCATTCCGCGCAGATAGGCGATATCCAGAAAGCCGTGGTGAACCGGACCGTCGCCGCCGACGAGGCCGGCGCGATCGAGTGCGAACATCACCGGCAGCTTCTGCAGGACGACTTCCTGAAAGACCTGATCGAATGCCCGCTGGAGGAACGTCGAATAAATCGCGACGATCGGCCGCAGTCCGGCCTTGCACATGCCGGCGGCGATATCGACCGTGCTGCTCTCGGCGATGCCGCCGTCGAGATAGCGTTCAGGAAAAACCTGTTGAAACTTACTCAGGCCCGTGCCGTCGGGCATCGCGGCCGTCAGCGCGTGGACCCTCGCGTCTTCCTTCGCGAGTTGGATGGCCGCATCGGCGAATGCAGCGGTGAAGCTGCGCCCGCCGGATTGAATCTCGACGCGGCAGCCCTCGACCTTGAACGGCTTGGGGCTGTGGAATTTGGTCGGCTCGGCTGTGGCGAAATCGGAGCCGCGGCCCTTTTCGGTGTGAACGTGCAGGAGCACCGGATGATCAACGTCCTTCAGGCCGTCAAGCAGTTCGATCAGGTGCTCGACATCGTGCCCGTCCGTCGGCCCGACGTAGACAAAGCCGAGTTGCTCGAAAATCTGGTGAGGGGACACGGTCGCCTTGAAACCCTCTTTCAGATGATCGAGGGCCTCGAACGTGGCCTTGCCGACCAGCGGCACCTGCGGGAGATATTTCTTCACCCGCTTTTTCAATTCTTCGTAGAGCGGGCTGATACGAAACTTCGCAAGGTACTCGGCCATGCCGCCCTGGGTCGGCGCGATGCCCATCGAGTTGTCATTCAAAATGACGAGCAACTGACGCTTGAGCGTGCCGGCCTGGTTCATTCCCTCGAAGGCGACGCCGTTGAAGATGCTGGCATCCCCCACCACCGCCACCACGCGGCGCTGATGCCCCAGCGCCGTCGCCCCGCGTGCCAGCCCGACGGCCGTGGGAATCGCAGTTCCCGCGTGACCAACGTTGAACAGGTCGTATTCACTTTCCTCAATGCTTGGAAACCCGCTTAGCCCGCCGGCCTTGCGGATCGTGTCAAAACGATCGTTGCGGCCAGTGAGAATCTTGTGGACGTACGCCTGGTGCCCCACGTCCCAGAGCAGTGCGTCGTGCGTGAAATCGAAAACACGGTGCAGGGCCATCGTCAGCTCGACGACGCCGAGATTGCTGGCAAGGTGCCCGCCCTGCCGGCTGACGACGCCAATGATCCGCTCGCGAATCTCGCCGGCGAGTTGATTGAGTTGGGCGACCGACAGACCACGAAGGTCCGCCGGCGATTGTATCCTGGGGAGAATCTTCTCCATGGGTTTTGCTACCTTGCCTTTCAACGAATGACCCATTCCCCCGGGCCCTCGTTTCCTCTTTGAGTCGTCTATGAACTCCGTTTCACGACGTATTCGGTCAGCGCCGAGAGTTTACCCCCTCGCGCGCCAAATTCTTTCACTGCTGCCGCCGCCTTCGCAGCCGTTTCTTCGCCCAGCCGGCGGGCGTTTTCAAAACCAATCGCCCGTGAATATGTCTGCTTTCCTGCCGCGACGTCTTTTCCGGCCGGCTTCCCGAGCGCTTCAGCACTGCCTGTCTCATCCAAAAGATCATCGGCAATTTGAAACGCGCGTCCGAGCTGAAGGCCGTACTCCGAGACGGCGTCGAAGGAGGCCTCATCCGCGCCAGCCGCGATGGCCCCAAGTCGGCAAGCACATTGAATCAACCGCGCGGTCTTCGCATCGTGGATTCGCCCGACGGTTTTTTCATCGGGTGCGGCAGCCTCGCCGCGAATGTCATCAAACTCGCCGCCAATCATTCCGGCCGCTCCCGTCGCACGGGCCAGCTCCAGCAGCATCTGCCGCGATTGCGTTGCATCTCGAACATGTTCGGCGACGATCTCGAAAGCCAGCGCCATCAGGGCGTCACCCGCCAGAATGGCCGTCGCCTCGCCGAACGCCTTGTGGCAGGCGGGGCGACCGCGGCGAAGATCGTCGTCGTCGATCGCCGGCAGGTCGTCGTGAATGAGGCTGAAAGTGTGTACGCACTCGATTGCCATCGCGGGGGCGAGGGCATAAGAGGCGTCACCGCCACACGCTTCGCAACACCACGTCACCAATGCCGGTCGCAAGCGCTTGCCGCCGGCGAACAGGCTGTATTCCATTGCCTGCTTGAGTCCGGTGGGAACGCCGTGCAGTTTTTCCAGCGTGATCCGCAGCGATTCGTCAATCTCGCCCGCCGTCTTGTGGAGGAGATGAGAAATGTCGGTGTCTATGGACTTGATCCTGGCTTGTGCGGCATTACATCCCGCAACGACGCGCTCGATTGCCTTCAATTGCGCCACACATCCGCTCATGCGCGATTCTAGCTCTTCGCGCCCAGAAGCCATCCTGCCAATTGCCGCTTGCCGGAACTTTCAAAAATCCATACGAGCTTGCAACCCCGCCGGATCGCGGCGGAACGAAACCTATTGTAATTACATGGCTTATGAGACGTCAACGTCGCGCATCTCACCGGCCGGGGCCGCCCCGTCCATGCCGGCGGCTTCGAGCTTCTCGATGCACAGTTCGGCGGCGCAGAGCACTTCGCGGCAGTGTTTGATGAGCCTCATGCCTTCCTCGAACTGCTGGATGGATTCCTCCAGGCCGACTTTGCCCTGCTCGATAGCCGTGGCGATCTCCTCTGCTCGGGCCAGGGCCGCTTCAAAACTCAGTTCGGCATCCGCCATCTTTGGACTCCGTTGCGGGGGAAATTCGGACCCGCGTATACTTACGCATCAAATATCTCGGAAGGCAGCTCGTCAACTACGCGGCTTCTGAATTGTCCGTCGGCCGTCTGCGTGAGCACGAAGTCGTCGGGCCGGGTCTCGACTGCGGATCGAATGACCTGGCCGTCGCGCACCCGTCGAGTGATCGTAAAGCCCCGCCGAAGCACCTGTTCGTATCCCGAGGCGCGAAGCCGCGCATCGAGGGATGCGAGGATCCCCGTCTGATCTTGAAAATAGCGACTCATCGCCCGGTCCAATCGACCCCCAAGCTGCGAGAGTTGCAACACCCCCAACTCGAACTGTCTCCGCGGCGAAAGGGACGCCATTCTTATTTCCATTCCGCGAGCACGCACTCCCTTTCTTCGCAACACGGCCTCTGCCCCCCGGAACAAATGTCGTGATATTCGCTCCAACCTCGATTGTCGCTTCGCAAGCTGGACGGAAGGTCTCGATTGCATCATTCGCGTTTCGAGCTGGTGTAAGCGCGAACGGAGTTTGTTTAATCGCCGGGCCTTCGCGAGTTTCAATCTCCCGACGATTTCATCGATTCCCTGGTGCAGCCGGCGAACCTGGGTCGATGGATCGCGAAACCATGAGACGCGCTCGACCGAAGATAACCGCAATCGCGTCGTCTCCATCCGCCGCCGCATCGCATGGCGCAGGCGATGTTCGAACACAGCGAAGTTGTGCAGCACGTCAGCCAGGACGGGAACGACGAGTTCGGCGGCGGCCGTCGGCGTCGCGGCGCGGACATCGGCCACGAAATCGGCGATGGTGAAATCGACCTCGTGGCCAACGGCGCTGACAACGGGAATCTGGCTGTCGTATATCGCGCGGGCGACGGCTTCGGAATTGAATGCCCACAGGTCCTCGATCGACCCGCCACCGCGGCCGGCGATGATGGCGTCGATGCCGCCCAGCGAGGCGCGGGCGCAGTTGATTCGGCGAATCGCGCCGGCGATGTCCTCGGACGAGCCCTCGCCCTGCACGCGCACGCCGAAAACGAAGATGCGAATCTTCGGATATCGCCGCGCGATCGTCTGAAGAATGTCGCGGATGGCCGCACCCGTGAGGCTTGTCACGACCGCGATGGTTCGCGGATAGGCGGGAAGCGGGCGCTTGCGATCGACGTCAAAAAAGCCGGCGCGGCCCAGCTTTTCCTTGAGCTGCTGAAACGCCAGCTCCAAGG
>DATMEE010000029.1:0-8473 GCA_035557035.1 Phycisphaerae bacterium | reverse complement strand
GCTGCCGGAAGCAAAGAGGACGAAAGGCAAAACGAAAGCCGCGTAAGAAATGTGCGATGAAGGATGCCCGCTCAGCAATTTACACAGGAATTGACACTACCTCCCATTGAAGCGTTCAATCGTTCTTCACGATCACACCTGGTATGGTCATATACTCAAGGGCCATCCTGACATGAAATCTGAGCGTCTCACCGCGAAGGCAGCAATCAATTTGCCGCTTTCTATTCATCACAGCACGTCGGATGTGAATTGTCGTATATACTATGGCGAGGGATCGTCTCCCGGGTACTTGGTGGCCGTAGTTGCCGACGTCATCGCCGGCTTCGTCAAGACAGCATACCGAGCAAAGAAAACTAAGGGAACGCTGGAATGGTCGCGATCACCCTAGAAGCAATCATCAAAGGATCGCTCTGGTTTCACTACGATGCCGGAGGGGATGTCCTTTACTTAAGGCTCGCGTCGAAGCGCGACGTCGATACCTTCGGCGAGGAAACCGAGGATGGCTTTATCCTGCTCCGCGACGCCCAGACGGATCAGGTCGTGGGCATCACCATCGTCAACTGGTGGAAGCGCTTCGGGCAGGGCGAACTTCCAGATTCGCTTTCCGAGCTGGAGAGGAAAATCGAACCGTGGGCCGAAAAGCTCGCTGCATGACTCGTCAGCCTTCGATGGAATCCCTTTTTTGACTTCTGACCGGTCCGTGTAATAATTATCATCAGATTCGGACCCCGCTTTCGCGAAAGGAGCAGCCATGCGAGTCGAAGACAAGCGCGCCAAGTTTGACGCTCTCACCCGGTCGGAACAGCAGAAATACAACCAGTGGTCCATGGACGTCCCCCGGGTGGGCTTCCACACCGCCAACATGAACCTCGGCGACGCCAATCCGGAGCGGATCGGCTCGACCTGGCGAATGCGTTTGAGTGGTAAGAACCGCATCTGCTGCTCGATCGACGGCGACCTCTGCAAGGTCCTCGTCGTCGGCAACCCCCGCGGCCATTAAAAGAAATCGGAAGCGTCGCAACGTCGACGAGCACCGAACCTCGAAGAGCACCCGACTTTGAAGAGCCCGGGACTTCAGTCCGAGCGGCGCCGATCGCCCCGATTGATTTGGCGCGCGAATTCTGCACGCGTTCGTCCGCATGGATGAATGTTCAGGCGATCCCCACTGCGTAGTCCTGGAGGGCCCGAACTCCCAGGGCGCCGGTGCCGCTGAAGTGTCCCGCGGCTCCGGGAGAAAGAAGCGCCGCGTGCGCCCGTAGCGCCTTGATCGCCTCCACCGCCGCCCGCGCTCCCGCCAGCGTCGTGATGAGCGGGATTCGTTTGGCAGTCGCCGCCGCCCGCCAGCGGCCTTCCTCCCAGGCCGGTCCATAATGAATCGGCGTGTTGATGAGCAGATCGAGCACTCCGTGATTGATCAGGTCGAGCAGAAACGTCGCCGGCGCGCCGGCCTGCTTGGACACGACGATCGACTCAATGCCCTCCGCCTTCAGTATCTTGTGCGTGCCGATCGTCGAAAACAGCTTGAACCCCAGCTCCTTCAGCGCCCGCGCGATCGGAACAACCCGCGGCTTGTCGGGATCGTTCACACTCACGAGCGCGTTGCCGAACATGGGCAGTGACAAGCCCGTGGCAATCGCCGCCTTCGCGAACGCCAGCC
The DNA here is from genome assembly GCA_035557035.1 of Phycisphaerae bacterium. Taxonomy (GTDB): domain Bacteria; phylum Planctomycetota; class Phycisphaerae; order UBA1845; family UTPLA1; genus JADJRI01. Next base: position 6,816 of record DATMEE010000029.1, on the reverse strand, counting down.
CGAACGTCGCGTCGATGCCCATCACCTCGCCGGTGCTGCGCATCTCCGGCCCGAGAACCACGTCCACCCCCGGGAACTTGCTGAATGGAAATACCGGCGCCTTGATCGCCTGCATCAGCGGCCGCGGCGAGCGCCCCACGCCCATCTCCCAGAGCACGTCGCGCAGCTCGCGGCCGAGCATCACCTGGGTCGCCACCTTGGCCCACGGTACGCCGGTCGCCTTGCTCACGAACGGCACGGTGCGCGAGGCCCGCGGATTGACCTCGAGCACATAGATGGTCTCGCCCGCGATGGCGAACTGCACGTTCATCAGGCCGCACACCCCCAACCGCCTCGCCAGCATCCGCGTCTGCCGGCGCACTTCCTCGAGCAATTCAGGCGACAGACTGTGCGGCGGCAGGGCGCAGGTACTGTCGCCGCTGTGAATGCCGGCTTCCTCGATGTGCTCCATGACGCCGCAGACCACGCACTCGCCCCGCTCGTCGCCGGGATGCCGGAAATCTGACACTGAATCGACGTCGATTTCCATCGCGTCGAGGATGAACTTGTCAACCAGCACGCGCTGCGACTCGTCTGCCGCTGTCAACCGGTCGCTCGCAGCAAACGCCGCGGCCGCATAGCGCATCAAGTCGGCGTCGTTGTTGCACAGCTCCATTGCCCGCCCGCCGAGGACGTAACTCGGCCGGATCAGGACGGGATACCCCAGCTCGTTTGCAATCCGCTTCGCCTCTTCTACTGTCTCAGCGATGGCACTTGGCGGCTGGCGAAGTCCGAGTTCATTCAGAATCCGGCTGAACGCCTTCCGGTCTTCCGCCAGGTCAATCGACTCCGGCGGCGTGCCCAGAATAGGGACTCCCGCGGCCTTCAGGCCCTCGCCCAGGTTGAGCGGCGTCTGCCCCCCAAATTGAATAATGACGCCCTGCAGCGTCGTGCGCGCTTGCACGGCGCGAATCACTCGCAACACGTCCTCCAGAGTCAGCGGCTCGAAAAAGAGCAGGTCGCTCGTGTCATAATCCGTGCTGACCGTTTCGGGATTGGAGTTGATCATCACCGACTTGAAGCCCATGGCGCGTGCCGCGTCTGAGGCATGGACGCAGCAATAGTCGAACTCAATCCCCTGCCCGATGCGATTCGGCCCGCCGCCGATCACCACGACGTGCGGCTCGCTCCCGATCCGCAGCTCATCTTCCACCGCGCTCACCACGCGCCCCGCGACCACCTGTGCAAACGGCACCTCGCTCGTCGAATAGTAGTACGGCGTGGCGGCCTCGAATTCCGCTGCGCACGTATCCACCAGCTTGAAGCACGAATGATCGTGTGCCACTGCTCTGTGAACAGTGCGAGCGCGGTCGACGTGTGATTCCGGTAAAAAAGCCGTCAGATCACCAACCCTGCGTGGTGAAGCGTGCGCTAATTGTGCATCGCTGTAGCCCATCCGCTTCGCCCGGGAGAGCATCGAATCGCGCGTTGCCCTACCTGAGTCGGATTTGGATGTGATCGTCTCGTCACTCTCCAGCAACTCGTCTTCAAACTCCGCCAGCTCCTTCATCTGATCCAGAAACCACGGATCGATCCCCGTCAGCGCATTCACCCGCTCGACACTCCACCCCTGCTTGAACGCATAGCGAATGTAATACGGCCGGCCCTGCGACGGCCGCTCCAGCTTCGCCCGAAGCACGCCTTCGGCGATCGGCCAATGCGTCGCCGACGATTCCTCCGTGTCCGGCGGCGCCTCAGCCTGCCTGCTGGCGAGCGAAAGGATCGGCGTGTCATTCGGACTCGCGGAAACTACGGCGTCATCCTGAGGAATCCGGTCATCCTGAGGAGCAGCAGCGACGAAGGATCTCGCCGGAGAAGCGAACTCCTTGACTTTGGCGAACGACGCTCCGGACACAAGATTCTTCGCTTCGCTCAGAATGACGCCCCTCGCTCCGCTCGGAATGACGCGGGCTTCTTGCGATGTGACAACTGCGTCAAGGCGCTGCCGCTGCATCGCCGCCAGCCACCGATCATTCTTGTCCAGCCCATACCCGGCCCGCTGAATCTCCATGCTGCGGATGCACTTCTGAAACGCCTCCTTGAACGTTCGCCCGATGGCCATCGCCTCGCCCACGCTCTTCATGTGCGTCGTCAGCGTCTCGTCCGCGTCGGGAAACTTCTCGAACGTCCACCGCGGCATCTTCACCACGCAGTAATCGATCACCGGCTCAAAGCTGGCCGGCGTCGTGCGGGTAATATCGTTCGGAATCTCATCGAGCGTGTAACCCACCGCCAGCTTCGCAGCGACTTTCGCGATGGGGTAGCCCGTCGCCTTGCTGGCCAGGGCGCTGGACCGACTGACCCGCGGGTTCATCTCGATCACCACCTGCCGCCCGGTTTTCGGATCAACCGCGAACTGCACGTTGCTGCCGCCGGTATCCACGCCGATCTCGCGCATGATCGCCTTGGCGGAGTCGCGCATCTGCTGATATTCGCGATCGGAGAGCGTCTGCGCCGGTGCGACCGTGATCGAGTCGCCCGTATGCACGCCCATCGGATCGACGTTTTCAATCGAGCACACGATGATGACGTTATCATTGCAGTCGCGAATGACCTCCAGCTCGTATTCCTTCCAGCCGTAGAGACTTTCCTCAATCAGAATCTCGCCGATGCGCGACCGCTTCAGCCCGCGCTCGGCGATCGTCTCGAACTCCTCCATCGTCCGGCAGAAGCCCCCCCCCTCGCCGCCCAGCGTGTACGCCGGCCGAATGCAGCACGGCAGCGACACGCGCGCGCGCACCTCGCGCGCCTCGTCCATCGAATGCGCCGTGCCGCTGTTGGGAACGTCCAGCCCAATCTTGATCATCGCCTCGCGAAACTGCGACCGGTCCTCGGCCTTGGCGATGGCCTCGCGCGACGCGCCGATGAGCTTCACGCCGTACTTTTCCAGTATGCCGCGCTCGGACACTTCCATCGCGCAGTTGAGTGCCGTCTGCCCGCCCATCGTCGGCAGCAGCGCATCGACCGGCGTGCCGCGCGAACGCTCCAGCTCCAGAATCTTCTCGACGAACTCCGGCGTGATCGGCTCAATGTAAGTGCGGTCGGCCACCTGCGGATCGGTCATGATCGTGGCCGGATTCGAGTTCAGCAGGACGACGCGGAACCCCTCGGCGCGCAGCGCCTTGCACGCCTGCGTCCCGCTATAGTCGAACTCGCACCCCTGTCCGATCACGATGGGCCCGGAGCCGATCAGTAGAATGGTGTGAATGTCGGTCCGCCGGGGCATCTCTTTCCCACTCCGACCCGTCCGCGGTCGGACGCGCGAAGAAATAAATCACGCAGGCATTCTCGGGATGAAAATGACGACGGCTTCATGATAGCCGCAGCAAGGCAAAGATCGAGGGGGAAGGCGACGCTCTGTGAAAAGCTCACGGCGTTTCGAAGCCTGCCGAACGACGTTCCCTCGCACGGCGAAAAAGTAACGCGTCAGATGGAAGAAAAGCGGCGCCCCGAAGCTCAGTTGAGTCGAGTCGATCCATGACACGGGCATGGCCGCAAATGATTCCCAAAACTCCCTTAACGCCCAAAGCGCTTCACAGCCGACATCGTCACATCACCGCAAAAGCCGAACTACGACCAATGCTTGCAGGGGGTATTCAGTAAAGCCGCGCGGGCTTTTTGCGCAAGTCGCGGCGCATGGGCTGTATGGACTCCGCTTTCTATTTCCGACCACGGAAGGCCGAATGAGTGCGGTTTTCGCAAAAGCCCGCGCGGAGGAATGCCGCCGATTGAATCTTGGTGGACGATCCCGTAGTATGAAATCACTGCGTGAGCCGACCCTTAGGGGGAAGTACGTCGTTCCAAAATCTTTTTTTGAGGGTTGCACATGATCCAGGTAACACAGGCTCGGTCCTTCTTTGTCTCTTTTGCCTCGTTTTTCCTTGCTGCCGCTGCGCCGATCGTCGCCCAGCAGCCCCACGATCTCTGCGAAGATGCCATCCTCGTTGAAGATGGAGAAACTGCGGGCAGCAGCCTCTTCACCGCCGGCGAAGGATCTTCCATCTGCGGTTCCTCCTCTGGACAGCCCGATGTCTGGTACAAATACGTCGCCCCATACGACGGGATCTTGATTGTCAATAATTGCCAGTTGGCCACCTATGACTCAGTGCTCGCCATCTGGAACGGCTGTCCGGCGAATGATGGCGTCGAGCTGGCTTGCTCCGACGGCGGCTGCGGCGGGCCATTCAGCTCGTCCGTCGGCGCTCAGATTTCCGCAACGCAGACCTATTACATTCGCGTCTCGGGGTATGAGGGCGATCAGGGAAATTTCCTGCTCTCCATCTCCTCATCGCCGATCTCAACCCCGACCGGTCCCGATGTCGTGTTGTCCGAAATGACCGAGGTCGCCAACGTCGCCGTTCTGAATGACGTGCGCGCGTATATCTCCGACACCCATACGTGCAACATCGGCGACTCCAACCTCGCCTGGGGCAGCACCACCCCGTTGATGACCTGGAATGCCTATCGTCTGGCAGGAGGCCGGCTTGAACAGATCGGCCTTTCCTGGGTGAAGAACGGAGTCGCGGCAAACGAGGGCGGGGGGTGCGGCGTGCCGTGTCAGGGCGACTTGGGCCCTGGACTTGCAGCGGGATGCAAGGATGTATACGGCTCCAGCTTTAATTCCGATCAGGGCGCCCTCGGCCCCCGCTCCGAAGTCGACGCTTTTGCCGGCTTTTACACCGGACCGTCGGGCGACTGCCCGCCGGCAGACGGGATTTGCAAGTTCGTCCAGGTCGACGAGAGCGATCTCGTTCCTGACGCCCTCTATTTCTTTGAAGTCGTCTTCGTCGCCCAGGACGATGCCGCGGCCGGCAACGCCGACAATAACGCCTCCCATAAGCGCGTGAACCTGGGGCCCGATTTCGCGCTCACGCCGGTCGGGCCGATTTCCGTGGGACAGCCCGCCCTGCAGGCCTGGCGCGATCACGGCCTGGGCATCAACATGCCCGATCCGGATGTTGCGGTCGGCGTCGTCGATGTGTCGGGCGAGGGCCGCTTCCACTACGCCGCTCGGGCGCGCGACCTGGGTTTCGGCACATGGCGATATGAATATGCGGTGTTCAACCTGAATTCGCACCGCAGCGCCCGCTCATTCAACATATTTGTGCCCGAAGGCACCACCATCACCAACATCGGTTTTCACGATGTCAACTATCACTCGGGCGAGCCGTTTGACGGAACCGATTGGACCGCGGTGGTCGATTTCGACGGCATCACCTGGTCGACTCAGACCTTCGCCGAAAACCCCAACGCGAATGCCCTTCGATACGCCACGCAGTACAACTTCTGGTTCGACGCCAACGCAGCGCCCATCGACGGCACCGCCATCCTCGGTCTCTTCCGCCCCGGCGACGGCGGCGATGTGGTTGGGTTTGGGGCCGTCGCTCCCAGTTCGCCTTCCACTTCGTGCCCGTCGCTCGGCGACATGAATGGTGACACCTCGCGCGACGGTCTGGACATCCAGCACTTCATAGACTGTGCGCTTTTCGATTTTTCACCCGGCGCGAACTGCGATTGCGGCGACATGGACTTTTCCGGATTTCACGACGACAACGACACCTTCCTGTTCACCCAGGCTCTGCTGTCTGACGATTGATAGTCCCGCCCCGCGATGAGTCGTTGGAAGTCAACGCCGGCGAAAGTCGACTGGGCGGCGAATCCGTTGCATACTCAAGGCGGAAACTGCAATGTTCCATTGGCCGATCCGTCTTCGCAACGCCGCGTTCGTCTCCTGGTTCTTACCGGCCTGCGCTGCTTGCGTTCCGATTCAGCCCAGCGATGAATGCACTGACGCGCCGATCATCACGGACGGCCGTTACATCGGTTCGACGATGGAAGCCGCGGGCGATGAATTCGGAGGCTGCGGATCGTTCCCCGATCCCGACGTGTGGTATCGCTACGTCGCTCCATACGACGGGCGGCTCTCGGCAAATCTCAGCAGCGACTCGCAGGGCGACTACGTTCTGGGTATCTGGAATGCCTGCCCGTTCGATGACGGCGTCGAGCTGGACTGCAACGCTGGCGCCGGCGAAATCGGCATGCCCGCGATTGAGGTGGCCATCTCCGCAGCTCAACAGTTTTGGATTCAGGTCGCGGGTCACCCCGCCCGCGAGGGAACTTTCACGCTGACCGTCACGTCGTCCGCGACCGCCGCGCCATCCGGTCCCGACGTTGTGCCCTCCGATATCACGGAAACGCTCGCATTTCGTCCCGAGGACGGAACCCGCGCATACATCACCGACACCCACACCTGCAACGTCGGCGCCACCGATCTGACGTGGGGCGATACATCGCCGTTGATGACGTGGAACGCATATCGCCTCGCCGAAGGGCGGCTCGTGCAAATCGGAAACTCCTGGGTCAAGCACGGATTTCACGCCAATGCGAGCGACGGATGCGGGGTCGCCTGCCGCGGTGGCGGCGGAGACATTCTTGAAGCGGGGTGCAGGGATGTGTACAGCGCCGACTTCAATTCGAATCAAAACGAGATGGGACCGCGCTCCGCGGTCAATGCGTTCAGCGGCGATTACTCAGGACCGAGGGGTGACTGTCAGATTGATGTCTCCATCTGCCGATATCTTCAAATTGCCGAGGCCGACCTGGACGCCGGACAGTATCCAGGCGCGCTCTACTTTTTTGAAATTGTGCTTGTCGCCTCGGAGGATGCCGCGGCCGGCAACGCGGCCAACAACGCCTCGCATCGCCGCGTGACGCTCGACGAGAATTTCCTTTTCACACCAGCCGGACCAATGACCGTCGGCCGACCGGCGTTGTATG
>DATMEE010000028.1:0-11558 GCA_035557035.1 Phycisphaerae bacterium | reverse complement strand
GAAGTGATTCGGGCAGATATTTTGCCGCGGCGCCGGTGGCGACGAGGGCGTTGCGGAATTTGATCCGCGTATTGTCCGTCCCCTCGATGCGAATGATGTTCGATCCCTCGAACGTGGCGCGGCCGTTGAAGTACTCGATTTTTCGCGCCTTGATGAGCGATTGGACGCCGCCGCCGAGTTTGCGGATGACGCCGTTCTTCCAGTTGCGCAGTTTTTCGATGTCGAGATTTTTCTGCTCGAAGGTGACGCCAAAGGCCTCGGCGTGTTTCGCCTCTTCCACGACTTTGGCGACGTGCAGGAGGGCCTTGCTGGGAATGCAGCCTTCGCGAAGACAGACGCCGCCGGGGATTTTCGCCTCTTCGATGAGGGCGGTGGCGATGCCGTTGTCGGCTGCGGCCAGCGCTGCGACGTAGCCGCCCGGCCCGCCGCCGATGACGACGAGGTCCACTTCCTGGGTTAGTTCGCCTACAACCATGCGGCACCCTCTTGGAGATGTGGGTTTAGGGCGGCGACAGCGCGCCGCGTGTAGCGCGATTCTAGGGCGAAAGCACCTTTCGTCAAAAAGCCGGTGGAATCATGCCCTGCAACGTCGTTCGCGAGGTGCTTCACTTGCGTTACAATGACCTGCACACTGCTTCTCAGGGAGATCACAATGAAATTCGCCACGCGCGCCATTCACGCCGGACAGGAAGCCGACCCCACGACCGGCGCGACCATCGTGCCGATCTATCAGACCTCCACTTACACGCAGGAGGGGATCGGGCAGCACAAAGGCTTCGAGTACTCGCGCACGGGCAACCCGACGCGGGCGGCGCTTGAAACCTGTCTGGCCTCGCTTGAAGGCGGCGATTACGGCCTCGCGTTCGCCTGCGGGACCGCGGCGGCCGACTGCGTGATGAAGCTGCTGAATCCGGGGGATCATGTGGTCTGCGCCGACGACGTCTATGGAGGGACCTATCGCCTGTTCGAGCTGGTGCTCAAGCGATACGGCCTGCAGTTCTCATGGATCGACATGACGAATCTGGACAACGTGCGGAAGGCGATGCGGCCAAGCACGAAAATGGTCTGGATCGAGACGCCGACGAACCCGCTGCTCAATCTGGTGGACATCGCGGGCGTGGCGGAAATCGCGCGGCAGAGTCGGGCGACGGTGGTCGTGGATAACACGTTTGCCAGCCCGTACCTCCAGCAGCCGATCGAGCTGGGGGCGGACATCGTGCTGCACAGCACGACGAAGTACGTCGGCGGGCATTCGGATGTCGTCGGCGGGGCACTGGTGCTGAACGACGAGAAGACTTACGCGACGCTGAAGTATCATCAGAACGCGGTGGGCGGCGTGCCGGGGGCCTTCGACTCGTGGCTGGTGATGCGGGGTGTCAAGACGCTGGCAATCCGCATGGAAGCGCATTGCGCCAACGCCATGCGCGTGGCGGAGTTTCTGGCGGGCCACTCCGCCATCGAGAAAGTGGTCTATCCGGGCCTGGAAACGCATCCGCAGCACGCCCTGGCCCGGCGGCAGATGCGCGGCTTCGGCGGCATGGTCTCTTTCGTCATCAAGGGCGGCGAGGCCGAGGCCCGCAAGATCGCCGGCAGGACGAAGCTGTTTTCGCTCGCGGAGAGCCTGGGCGGCGTGGAGAGTCTCATCGGCCATCCGGCCACGATGACCCACGCCAGTATTCCCGCCGCCGACCGCGAGGCTCGCGGGGTCACCGGCGGGCTGTTGCGTCTTAGCGTGGGAATCGAGGATGCGGATGATCTGGTTTCAGATTTGGAGCAGGCATTCGCGGGGGCCAAGGCACAAAGGCACCAAGGCTCAGCGGCGCAAAGGGTTTAATCAGCGCGCCTTCGCGCTTAATGTAATTTCAAACCTGCGAGTCGGGTGGGCGGTCCGAGCCTACCACTGGTTGCTCCGGCCGCAACTGTCCATTCGAACCGCCGAATCTCGCAGTCGCGCGTTGGGTCCGGGCCATCCAGGCTCTCGAAGCGTGCCACGGTTTCGCCACCGATTGACTCGCAGGCGAAGACGATGGCATAGATTGGGCCGCCGCCGGCCGTCTTCAGTTCTTCGACCGCCGTTGCGAAGGCCGCGACCGTGTCGGGATGATCCTTTGTTTCCGACGGCAGGAACACCCACCGGTTCCAGGCGACGACTTGATGGAACAGAAACGGGCCGCTCGTCACGAAGCGGTATTCGAGCGGACGCAGGCCGCCGCGGTCGACGGGCTCGTAAGCCATTGCGAAGATGTAGGCCTGTGAGGATGCGTTGGTCACGCAAAAGCGGGCGTCGAGCTCCAGTTCGTTCGCGGCGAATCGGATCGCGGCGCCAAGCGTTCGCTGATAGGCCCGTTCGGCAAGGCCGGGAAATTCGATGAGATAGGTCCGGGCGACGTAGGCGAGGTTCGCTACCATTGCGACGGCGACGGTTGCCAATACCCCCGAGCGCACTGCTCCCTGACGGTCGCGGCTCTGAAACCGCTCGAGCAACCAGGCTCCGCCGATGGCGGCGATGATCGGGAACAGCAACATGCCTCCGACCGTGCGCATCGGGTGCGGGTTCCAGTCGAAGCAGATGGCGGCCGGAATCGGGTAGAGCACCAGCCAGGCCAGGAGCAGGCGCGCGAAAGAGTCCCGGCGCGCGCGGATAATCACCACCACGATTCCGGACACCCAGAACGGGGACAGCACGGGAAGATGCTGGCCGATTCCCGGCAGCAGCGTTCGCGACATATCGTCTGCCTGGAGAAACAGAAAACGTGGGTCCAGATTGCGCGCCCAATTGAGGGGCAGCTCGGCCAGCAGGTTCGCGAGAGTGCCGCCGGTGTGGATGTGCATCGTCGCGCGAGCGCGGGCCGCGAGTTTTTCCGGGTGACTCATGGCGGTCAGCCAGAGCGGCGCGGCGGCGATAACGAGACCGGCCGCCACGCCAAGGATCACTCGCGTTCCAGATGCCAGCTTAGCGGCACGAACATACCGTCTGCCATAGACCGCAAGTGCGGCGATGACGAAGAGCGGCGTGAACAGCCGGGTGGCCGGATAGACCCACATGTGCAGTCCGAGCATCAGCCCGCCGAGAAGCGACCATGCAACTTCGTGAGGGTCGGATGCGGCTGCGAGCGTCGTCGATTCGGGGGCCGCATCTTCTCTCGGCCTGGCTTCGTTCGACGCAGCTTGGGCGGAACTCGGTCCCGGCAACAAACCGGCGCGGTGTAGGGCGAGCATCGCGGCAGCGAGGAAAAACGGCGCGTAGCCCGATTCATGTGCGGTGCGGTTGAGACCGACGTGCCACGGATCGGTCGCAAGAATGGCCGCGGCGAGCAACGCGGTGCGCGTCCCGCATTGCCGTCGCAACCAGCCATAGAGCAACAGCACCGTCGCAACACCGAGCAGGGCGTTGGGAAGCCTCATGGCCAGCGGGGTGCGTCCCAGAGCGGCGACGAACGGAATCATCACATAGGTAGAGAGGGCCGCGGTATAGTCGCCTGGGCCGAAGCATTCGAGGAAAAAGGGCCAGGGATCGCCATGCCGGTCGGCGCCGGTGCTGAGAAGGTGCCATGCGTCGACGCCGCGCTGGGCCTCGTCGTGATGCAGGCCGGGAGGCGCGCGGTCCAAGCCCGGCAGGCGCAGCGCGGCCGCAATCATCAGGATGGCGACGACGATCTGCTTCTCGATTCGGCTGCGGATTTCCATCGGCTGCGATGTTAACGGCACGGCTGGGATTTGGTGACTCTTCGATATCAGTGATCAATGCGGGCACAATATCAGTGAAGTCCGATAGCAAAACTGTTCCGCAAGGCGGGTGCGGGAGGATACAATCCTGTCGGGGGCCGCAGTACGGCGACCATCGAGGCGGACGGAAGCTCATGTCAGATATCTCCTATTTGACGTTCACGCGCATGCGGACGGGCGCGGTCTTGATCGTCATTGCAGTGGGGTCGATCTCATTGCAGACGGCGCTGGCGATTCCGAACAGCGTCCCGGCGGTGAACGGAAATATCTCACGCGACCTGCTGGGAGACGGAACCGGCATTCGGCTGGCGATCATCGACAGCGGTATGGACGTGCTGCACCCGGGGCTGGCGGGCATCGACAGCCAGGGAAATCCGCGGCTCGTGGCGCAGATGAACTGGGTTGCCGGGGGCGGACCAGCAGGGAACACGGGCGACGACGTACACGGGCACGGCACGCATGTCGGCGGAATTGCCCTCAGCTCGCACGTGAGCAATCGCGGCTGGGCGCCTGACGCGCGTTACATCAACGCGCGGGTGCTGAACCAGAATGCCGCGTTTGGCAGCACGGAGCAAGTCATCAACGGCGCAGGGTGGGCCATCGACCAGGGGGCGAACGTGATGAACCTGAGCCTGAACCGGTTCGCGGCCGGGGGCGATTACACGTCGCTCGAAGGAATCATCGACTGGGCGGCGTACAACCGCGGGATCAGCGCGGCGGTGTGCGCCGGCAATATCAGTCAGGCCGAAGGCGGCGCGACGGGCGTGCGCTCGCCGGCGTATTCATACAATGCCATGTCTGTGGCACACACGACCTTCGATTACTCGCGCGTCCACTTCGATGCTTCCATGGGGCCTACCGTCGACCTGCGCTCCAAGCCCGACATTGCCGCGCCGGGGACCAATATCCTGTCGTTGAAAAACAACTGGGAAGGGGCAAGTGCGGATTTTGGCTTTCGGAGCGGATGCAGCATGGCGACCCCTCAAGTCGCCGGCATGATGACCCAAACGCTTGAGTACGCGAATACCCGTGGCGCGGCCTCGCTCATTTATGGAAGCCCGCTGGTGGTCAAGTCGGCGATCATGACGTCGGCGTTGCCCGTCCTTAATAAACTCGGCAACCCGTGGGAGCCGGGCGCAATGTCGCTGAACGGCGGCGTTCAGCAGGTGACGCGGCCGTTGGACACGAATTCCGGCGCGGGGCAAATCGACGGCGAGCGATTGTCGCGTATTTATCTTTCGGGCCGGCACACGCCGGGCAACGCGGTGCCGATCGCGGGTCTCGATCGCGGCAATATCACGGGAACCGGCACGTCGAGTCTCGTCACCTATGCGTTTGAACGGCCGCTCGCGGTGGGTGAGATACTGTCGGCAACGCTGACGTGGTTCCGGCATGTGACGCGAACGGACAATTCTCCCTTCGGCCAGATTGATGCGAGTGACGCCTTTCTTGCCGGTGACGGCGGCGCACACCTGAACCTGGATAATCTCGATCTTCGCCTCGTTCGACTTGGACCGGGGGCCGGGACGGTGGTCGAATCGGTCAGCAACGTGGACAACGTGGAGCATATCAAATTCTCCATCACCGAGCCGGGTGATTATGCGCTGCAGGTAGTTCGGCTGCCGGTGGCGGATACCGGCAATGGCGAGCAGTACGGGCTGACATGGTACGTGCCGGAGCCGTCGAGCGCCGCGATACTGATGCTCGGCGGGCTCCTGACGATCCGTCGAAAACGACGGTAAGCGTCGCAAGTCTGCATTGCCGGCGAACGGCATCGTCAGAAACCCCTCCGCAAGGGGGAGGCCGCCTTCCGATTTCTGAGCAATCGACGAATCAAGATGGGTCATCCTGCGCCGGCAACGGGCCCGCGCACTTGCGTGCGGGGTTCTGACCGTTATTTTGGCGTTGTGGCGATTGCAAAAGGTCAGTGGGCGAAGCATCGATTGAGCGGGCAGAAGAACTTCGCCCGCGTGTTTGCAGGGCGGCACTCGGCGGGCGATGCGAATCTCGTGGTCTATGCGCTGGCGAACGAGCTCGGCCGCACGCGGATGGGGTTGTCGGTCGGCCGCAAAGTCGGCAACGCGGTGGCGCGCAATCGGGTGAAGCGCCTGCTGCGAGAGGCGTTTCGCGCGGCGTATGACGCGCTGCCAAAGGGCTATGATTTCATCTGCATTCCAAGGCCGGGAAAGTTGCAGACGCTGGAAAACTGCGAGAGATCGCTGCGGAACGTTGCGCCGCGCGCTGCGGCGCGAAGTGATGGCGCGTCGCGAAGTTATCGGCGGGACGAAAGTCCGCGCGGGAAAAAAGCGGACGATAATTAAGTCGCGACACCGGATGTCCGAACAGAGGGGGGAGTCATGGTTTTCGGCCGGTCACCGCAACGAACCGCGAGATGAAGCCGGCCTAGCGTTACAACCACAACCCGCTGCGGTGTTTCGTTTGAAACGCCGTTTGCGGTCTTCCCACCAGGCCGTGGCCACTCAAACGAGTGGCTGCGGCTTTTTGTCTTGGTAGGGTGGGTCGGCCTCTTGACCCACCCTTTTTGCGAGGCGCCGGCCTTGTTACTGCTACCTCGACTCTCGGACATTTTCTCCGCGTGCTCTGCGCCTCTGCGAGAAACAAACTCCGCTAATCGTGGCGGAGGGCTTCGATGGGGTTCAGGCCCGCGGCGCGGCGGGCGGGTAGCAGGCCGAAGACCACGCCGACGCCGGCGCTGAAGACGAAGGCGATCACGACGATGGCGGGCGAGAGGAACGGCACCACGCCGATCTGCTGTGAGATGCCGATCGCCCCGGCGACGCCGAGCAGAATTCCCACCGCGCCGCCGGCGGTCGAGATCACGGCGGCTTCGATGAGAAACTGGCGATTGATCGCCTTGGTGGAGGCCCCGATGGCCATGCGGATGCCGATCTCGCGGGTGCGCTCGGTCACGCTGACCAGCATGATGTTCATGATGCCGACGCCGCCGACGACGAGGCTGACCAGCGCCAGAAAAAACATCAGCAGCGTCATCTGATTACTCACGGTGCGCGCCTGCTCCTCTTTTTCCTTCAGCGTGGTGACCTTGAAGTCGTTCTCGTCGCCATCGCCGAGCTTGTGGCGCTGGCGGAGCAGATCGGTGATCTGGTCGACGGCGCGTTCGACGTTGTCGTCGCTGGTTGCCGAGCAGAGAATCGCGTTGGGCTCGCTGGTGCTGAGCAGGTCGCGCAGGACGATGGGCAGCGGAATAATGATCGCGTTGTCCTCGTCCATCCCGAGCGGGTTGACGCCCTTGGCCGCGAGGACGCCGGCGATCTTGAAGCTGAGCTGGCCGATGCGGATGGTGCGGTTGATGGGGTTGCGGTCGCCGAAAAGCTCGCGCACGGCGGTCTGGCCGACGAGGGCGACGCGGCGCGGAGCGACGATGTCGAACGGCTCCAGGTCGCGGCCCTCAGAAATGCCCCAGTTGCGGATCCCCGTGTATTTCTGGTTGGCCCCCGTAACGCTGACCAGCGTGTTGCCGTATTCGCTGACGATGGGCATGGTGCCGCCGTGGACCCCGGTGGCCATGGCAATGGCATCGCACTCCAGTTCGATGGCGGCCACATCGGACCGGGACAGGGTGCCGGTGGGTTTGCCGCCGACCGCGCCCTTCTGGGTCTCCTCGCTGAGGACGAACATCATGTTCTTGCCGGCGCGGCGGATGTCGCCGATGAGCGAGTCCTTCACGCCCTGAACGACGCAGACGCAGATGATGACGACCGAGACGCCCATGATCATGCCGATCATGGTGAGGAAACTGCGCAGGCGGTGACGCCACAGCTCGCGGAGGCCCATCTTGAAGCATTCGATCCAGAGGGTGAACACGGGCTAATCTTCCTCCACGGCCATGGAGAGGGCGCGGACGTCGGGGACTTCGGGGCCGCCGCGGCGGGGGGTGGGCTGATCAGCGATGATGTGGCCGTCGCGGAGGACGATGACGCGCTCGGCGCAGGAGGCGACGCCGGGATCGTGCGTGACGAGGATGATGGTGAGCTTCGACTCTTCGTGAAGGGTCGCCATTATTTTGAGGATTTCGCTGCTCGTGTGCGTGTCGAGGTTGCCGGTCGGTTCATCGGCCAGGAGCACGCGGGGATTATTGACCAGCGAGCGGGCGATGGCGACGCGCTGCTGCTGGCCGCCGGACAGCTCGGAGGGCAGGTGATTGGCGCGGTCGGCGAGATGGACGATTTCGAGGGCGTGCAGCGCGGCGGCGCGGCGCTTGCGCGTCGGCACGCCGGCATAGACCATCGGCAATTCGCAGTTTTCCAGGGCGGTGCTGCGGGCGAGCAGGTTGAAATTCTGGAAGATGAAGCCGATGTACTCGTTGCGAAGTGCCGCCAGCTCGTCACGGCTGAGCTTGCTGGTCAGGCGGCCGGCGATCTTGAAGCTGCCCTCGGACGGAACGTCGAGCGCGCCGAGAATGTTCAGCAGCGTGGATTTGCCCGAACCGCTGGCCCCCATGATGGCGATGTACTGGCCGTCGGGGATGTCGACGTTGAGGCCGCGAAGGGCGTGTACGGAGTTGGCGCCGGACTCGTACGTCTTGTGCAGCTCGCGCAGTTCGACCATGACGTGGAGCGAAGGGTCGCTCACGGTGGAGACGATCTTCTGGCGAGCGATTTTGGTGACGGGCTGGTCGGACATTCTACCTGGGCAAAGTTCGCGGGTGACGAAGCCGTCCGCGCAGCAAGTTGAACTGGAGATCCCTGGAGCGCGGACACTTGATGCGAAGCTGTTCCATGTTGACGAATCCGCCGCTCCTTCGGAGCGGGCTGTACGTGCGAGCAATCTATCCACGGGTTCCGCTTCGCTCCACCCGTGGCTACATTCCGTCGCTCCATTCGGGGCGAAGCCAAGAAACGCGTGGTTAACTTAGATGGAACGGTCCGCGGGGTTGGCCTGGCGAAGGGCGTCCTTGAAGCTGAAGCCGCCGGAGGTCTTTTCTTCGAATCGAGTCACAAACTTATCGTCTTTCTCCGCGCCTGCCAGAACTTCCGTATAAACATTGTCGGTGATGCCGACCCAGAGAGGCGCGACGTTCCAGGCGCGCGTCAGCCGGTCAAACTCCCAGGCGTATTCCTGGGTGCAGTAATTCATCCGCTTGCCGTCGGCGGTGCGCGGCTCGGGCGGGTGCTTGACGGCTTCGAGGATCGTGCGGACTTCCAGGGCGGAAAGGGGCGGCTTGAAGCGTAGCGCGGCATTGGGGATGCGCAGGACGTTGTCACGTTTCTCGCATTCGATGACGACGTTGATCGACATGCCGGGAAGGAGGGTGCGGCGCTCATCGTTGGACACCTGCATCGACACGGTGTAAGTGGTGACGCCCTGGACGATTTCGGGATGGTTTCGCTTGTGGAGTATCTCTCCCTCGAAGTCGGCGGTCTGCTTGCCCTCGACCTTAAAGTAGGAGCGCTGCCCCTCATCCACGTGGACAATGTCGGTCTCGCTGACCTTCGCGTTGACCCGAAGCCGATCCAGGCTCGGAGCGATGAGAAACAGCGGAGGCGTCGCGAGGGCCGCGATGACGGTGTTGCCGACGTCTTCGAAACGCTTGAGCACGATTCCGTCAATCGGCGAGCGGATCGTGCAACGCTCGACGCGGGCCTCGGTGGTTTTGAATTGCGCTGCGGCGAGATCGGCCGCGGCCTTGGCCTGCTCGAGGGCCTGCTCAAGCCGCTGCGGCACGAACTTTTCGTTGTTCTGGGCCTGACGGAATTGGGCTTCCGTGATGCGTTCGTTGGCCACGGCCTGGGCGTGGTTTGATTTTGCGTTGGTCCATTCCAGCTCGGGGGCGTTGCCCTCCGTGTAGAGCTTGTCGGTGCGCTCCCAGTTGAATTTCATGAGCTCGAGTGAAGATTTCGCGACTTCCCATTGCTGCTTGGCCTGCTCGGTGAGAATCGGTAGATTCGCCTTCTGCTCCTCAAGGGCGACCGTCGCGTCGTTCACCAGGCTTCGGGTTCGCTCCTTTTCGGCGAGGGATTTTTGATGGTCCGCGTCGGCCAGCTCGGGGTCAATGCGGCAGATGATCTGGTCTTTCTTCACGGGGTCATCGTGGCCCACCGGCATTTGGATGATGCGGCCGGTGACTTCGCAGCCGACGATGACGTTGCTGAGCGGCTCGATGTTCCCGAGGGTTTCAATGGTCATGGTGACGGGGCCGGCGTCGACCGTGGCGGTTGCGATGTCGAAAGTCGATTCGCGATTGGAGTAGACGACATAGGCCCCGGCGGCAGCCGCGATGACTAACAGAACGACGATTGGTTTCCAGTAGCGCATTTCGATTCCAGGGACAAAATCTTATAAACGCGAGGAACGCCGGCGTTGCTTGGAAATACAGTTTCCGGTCAGCCAGGAGAGTTTAGTTTGGAGGGGCGGTTGTGCCAACCTCGGCGTCGAAGAAGCGTGCAATCGAGAAGATGCGTAGTGTCCCGTTTAACCGCGGCCCAGCAGGGCCCCGGCGACGGCGGATTGATTTCGATCCGAGCAATCCTCGCGGTGTCGGCAAAATGTGCGACTCTTGCGGTGTTCTGAGATTTCGTATGCGGTGAAAATCGTTCTCCCCAGCTCGGACCCTTCGGGTTTGGGCTAAAAGTCTTATTTGTGGTCACGTGCGGCGAGGGCGTCGTCGTGAAGTAGGACAGCCTCGCGATCGCCGGGCTCAGTGGAGCGCGGGGTGACGATGCGCTGGGCGATTTCGCCGGCCACGAATTTTCGGGTCACACAATCCGCGTGGCCGCCGGTCCAGCCCAGCGCGCGGTAGCGGGGGGTCCAGCCGATGTTCACGACTTGACCGTTGCCGGCGCCGGGGCCGTGAAGGCCTACGAGGCCGGCGGAATCATCGAAGGTCCCGTCGATCGTACCGAGAAGGCGGACAGGCCCATCCAGCACGGGATCGGTCGACGCATAGTAAACGTAAACTTTGCCCTTGATGTTCAGCAGCGCTTTGCGCATGTCGTATTTGCTGGAAAGACTCGAACCGACGAGAACGAGGTTGTTGATCTTGTGCGTCGGCTGCATGTTTTCGACCGCCCACACGGCGACGCCGGTTCCCGCGGAAAGCGCGATGATATTGGCGTCGGCCTGCGGATTGCGCTCAAGATATTTTGTGATATCCTTACCGAGTCCGCGGCCGGAGCCTTTCGCGATAAAGCGAAGCGTCTGATCCAGCGCGGGATTGAACGTCAGCGACCACCGGTGATTGGTGACAGTGCCGGCATAGCCCTTGTCCTTGAGGCCGTTGGGGACGCCGGCGGTGCCGTAACCGAGGTTGCCGGCGCCGTCGATATACCAAGTCCGTCCGAAGGAGTTTTCGGGGCCTCCGCAGCCCGCGGCGGCCCCGACGGCGAAGAGAATCATGAACGAGATGAGTCGCCTGAACATGCTGCTACGTCCTGACTAGTTGTGATGGGCGGCGTTTTTCAGATGGATTCATTGTAATCAAGAATTGCGGGGGATGCCACAGGCTCGGTCGCTCCGACCGACGGTGAGTTCCATCAGTTGATCCCGACGCTCGCCGACCAGCCGCTATTGCGGCGGGGCTAAACTGTCGGAACCGACATCGCCATGTTGACAATTACGTGTTTTTTTGAAGGAGGTGCTTGAGTTCCTGAAGGATGCGGAGCGCTTCGACCGGCGGCGTTTCGTTGACGTTCACCCGGGCGATTACGTCGATCAGCGAGGAGCACCAGCCGGGAAGGCCTGGCTCGTCCGAAAAAAGGAGGGGTTGCTCGGCCTCGGTCGGAGGCATTTTCCGTCGATCCTTCACTCCCGATTCGACGCCGCGAAAATTCCGCTCCAGGCTGTCCAGAATT
>DATMEE010000027.1:0-2906 GCA_035557035.1 Phycisphaerae bacterium | reverse complement strand
AAGGAGACGGGATGCTCGCGATCGTGAAGGAGAGCGCAGGCGACGTGGTCGGGATCCGCGGGAATGAGGGCGGCCTCACCGTCGGCCTCCCGGTCGATCAGATCTTCGCCAGTTCGGCGGGAAAGCGCTTTTCAAAGATTTCGCTCGCCGCGAAATCGTCGAGCTTCTGGTGGAACACGTCGCCCCGGCGCTGGAAGAAACCGATATCGCCCAAAGTCAGGTTCAGCGCTTCGAGATTGCGCCAGCCGGCATTGTTGATCCTGCCGTGCACCTCGTCGTTCTTCATATCCGAGGTCCAGAACCACCCCGGCGAGAAGGTATGCGCCTTGATGCTGTTGCCGTTGTGCTGGAAGACATTCTCTTTGACCTTGGCATCGATGTCGGCATCCAGGATCACCGAAGGGCGGTCGCCCTCGGCGCTGACGGTGCGCGAGGAGATGATGCTTCGCGCGGTGGTGATCACGACAGGGTCCGAGCATTTGACATTGCCGATGCCGGGGATGGGTGGGTTGCGCCCCGAGGCGAACATCGGCAGGTCGGCGAGGCAGAGATAGTTGATGGTCAACTCTCGTTGCAGCTGCACGGCCATGGCGAGCGCCACCGCGGCCCCGTTGCTGCTGCCGAACAGGCAGAGCACGCCCGCCTTTTCGAATTTCCCCCCGGCCCGCCTGCGCATGTCGGCGATCAGTGCATCGCGTATGACTTCGATGTTGCTGCCCTGGACGCCGGCGCCGCCCTTGAACAGCGTACGCTTCTGGCTCAGCTGGTCGCGCCGCCGGAAATAGGCCTCCATCGCGGCTCTCCGGTCGTCCTGCACAAAGGAGGCCGGTGCGAACGCCGCGCCGCCGTCGAGCTCCAGGACGAAATCGGTGATCACGGCATGTTGTCCTGGGCGAACTCGGCGAACTCGGCCAGCACCATGTCGAAGTCGAGCGCGGCCATGGTCATGCGTCCCACGATGTTGTCCGGGGTCTGCTGATAGGCCGTGTTGATGATCTTCCGGCGGGTCTTGTAGGCGAGCACCGTCCGGGCCGTCGTCGGACCATAGGTCTGGCTCTGGATTTCGACGCCGGAAATCTCGCCGCTTTCGAGCGAGAGCACCGCGTACTGGATGAGCGAGACATGCTGACCGCGCGACCCCGGCGTCACGTGGGCGCTGTCCGTCGTCAGGCAGTCCTGCAAGCGCTTGTTGGCGCGGAAGAGCTTGGATACAAGGGGAATGGCCTGTTCACCGACGCGCAATGCCCCGACAACTCGCTCGCGCGGCGACCGTCGTTCGACCTGCGAACGCTACGGTGGACGTCTGTCCCCGTCAATGTGAGACGAACGGCCAAGGCGGCGGCCCCTCTGTCACCATCAAGAGCCATCGCCCGGTCACGGGTGGCGGAGGCGGGCGTTTGTCGGCACATTTTCCCATGCGGCGGATTGCAACCTGGAGTATACTTTCCGTTCCAAAAAGCGAGGGTGGGTAGAATGCCGAGGACATTGAAGATCTTGGGCGTGCACGGCCTGGGCGATCATCGCACTTCAGACTGGAAGGAAAAATGGAGCAAGACGCTCTCAGAAAGCTTCCCGGCCGCGGAAGGCCTTTCCCTCGATTGCCGATACGTCACCTATGATGACCTCTTCGAGAAGACGAAGCTGACGGCTTGGGAATGCGCCAAAGCCTTCTGGAAGCTCACAGCGAGCGGAGTCTCCTCGATCGGTCGTCGCGAACGCGGCGTCCTCACCGACATCTCCGACAGAATCCAATGGACCGCTGGCTATGTCGTTGCCTGGGTCGAGGACGAGGATTTCAAGCGCAAAAGCCGGAAGAGAATTCTGGATGCCGTGCGCGAAAATCAGCCCGATATCATCCTCGCGCACAGCCTCGGCTCGATGATCACCTACGATGCCTTCAGCCACGAGGATGCCCGGGAGGTCGAGGTCCGCCGCATTCTCGAAAATGCGAGGTACGTGACGCTGGGCTCGCAGATTGGAAATCCCTTTGTGGTCAGCAATCTCACCAACGGCCGCATTCAGCCGCTCGACGTCAAATTCTGGCATCACCTCTACAACAGGGAGGACGATGTCTTCACAGCGGAAATCCGCCTGTGGGAAGCGGTGAATTTCCGCCAGACGGATACGCCCTTCGACGACGAAGGCTTCGCCGATCATTCGGCGGAAAGCTATCTTGGCCATCGCGCGACGATCGAGAATGTCTGGCGGCCGATCGTCGGCGACGCGGCGGGTGCCAAGACGATCGGTGCGATGCCGGCAGTATTGGCGCGCCGCGCACCGGCGCCTCGGCGCAAGACGCAGAAAGCGCTGCTGGTCGGCATCAACAATTATCCGGAAGAAGCAAACCGCCTCGAAGGCTGCATCAACGACGTTTTCACGATGAGCTCGGTCCTGCAGGAATGCGGCGTGCCGCCGGAAGCGATCCGGACGTGTCTTGATGAGCGGGCAACGGCCAATGGCATTCTCGATCGCATGAAATGGCTGCTCGACGATCCGAAGCCGGGCGACGAGTTGATTTTCTACTACAGTGGCCACGGGGCCAAGGTCCCGCAATATGGCGACGACTTCGAGCCGGACCATCATGTCGAGGTGCTCGTACCCTGGGATTTCGATTGGACGCCCGAGAAAGCGATCTCTGACGACCAGATATACGGCCTCTACAGCCAGCTCCCCTATGATTGCCGCCTGATCATGATTTTCGATTGCTGCCACTCAGGCGGCATCCATCGGGATGGCGGATTGCGGGCGCGTGGATTGACGCCTCCCGACGACATCCGCCATCGCGAGCTGAAATGGGATATCAAGACCCAGATGTGGGTCAGCCGAGGCTTCGAGCGGATCAACGAGGACTTCACGAGGCGGAAGGAGACGGCAATCGACTATTTCGGTCGCGACGGTGCGACCAA
>DATMEE010000026.1:0-2518 GCA_035557035.1 Phycisphaerae bacterium | reverse complement strand
CAGGGCGGCGATGCTGATCATGACCAGCTTCGCGAAACGCGGCCGCACGCGCTCGTGGACCTGCTTCTTCAGGTCGTCGGGCAGCTCCTTGAGTGCCGGGAGCAGGGCGACGAGGGCGAAGATCGTGCCGCCGGCGGCGGCGATCGCGCTCATCACGTGCAGCCAGCGCATGACGATTTCGATGGGGTCGAAGGTCATTGTCCGATCTGCTCCGCATAGGCCGCCAGCTCGGTGCGAAAGTCGCGCATCTTGATTCCGAAGGCCTCTTCGGCCGGCCGAGCGTCACAGACCGAGTCTTCCTGCGACATGATGACCTGGCCCACATCGTAGCGCAGCGCTTTGGGCAGCAGCGGCAGACGCATGAACGTATGTGCCAATACCTTGGCAACCGGCACGGGCACGCCGGCGAGGCGCTTCCACGGCTTGGCGCAGGGGATCAGCTCCTGGCAGATTTTGTAGAATTCCTTCCAGGTGCAGGTCTGCGGGCCGCCCAGCTCGAGGACTTTGCCGATAGTTTCGGGCGACGACACGGCCGCGGCGAAGCAGTGGGCGACGTCCTTCACCGAAACCGGCTGCAGCTTGGCCTCGCCGCTGCCGAAGTAGGGGATGACCGGAAACGGCGCGGGGATGAAGCCGAGCACCGGGACGGCCGCGTCGCAGACGAAGGTCTTCATCATGTTCATGAATTCGCCGCCGGGGCCGTGAATCAGGCTGGGGCGGAAGATGGTCCAGTCCAGACCGCTGGCGCGCACGATGTTTTCGGCGGCCCATTTGGTGCGATGGTATTCGCTGACCGCGTTCGGTCGCGTGCCCAGGGCGGACATGTGGACGTATCGCTTCACGCCGGCCGCTTGTGCCGCTTCAATGACCCGCTGGGTGCCTTCGACGTGGACGCGCCGAAAAGTCTGCCCGCGCAGTTTGCTTTCGACGATGATGCCCACGAGGTGTACCACCGCGTCCGCGCCCTTCACGCCATCGGCCACCGCGCTGTCGAATAGATCGCCCTTGACTGTCTCGATGCGGCCGGCCGGCGCCTCGCTGAGGATTTTCCCCAGCCGCTGCCGGTCGCGGGCGAGGCACACGACCTGATGGCCCTTGGCGATCAGCTCGCGCAGCACCGCCCGGCCCACGAACCCGGTCGCCCCCGTGAGAAAGACCCGCGTGGGAAATTTCTCCGGCGCGGGCGCTTCATTGGAAACTGTCGCCGTCGGTGTCGATTCGCTCATGCCGGTAGTGGATCACAGCGCGCGGCCGCCGGCTATTCTCCTCGAACGCCGCCGCCCGCGCAAGTTTTTGGCCGCGCAGGCGGATGATAGCTGAAACGCTGAAACGCCGAAATGGTTGCTCGAACCACATTTCCTTCCGGCCGATGTATGGCTTCGGTTTCGCCACTTGAAGTTCCTGAAATGCGCTGGACTCCCTCAGACCCGGTGCTGCGCGAGATTTGAACTTCATTTTTGTCGAGGACGCCGGTCTTCCGCAGGAGAAGGCCCGGCCCGTTTCCGAAAGGTGGTAGGCGGCGTCGGCAGACCGACATCGTTCGGCACCACCATAACCTTCAGAAGTACTCCAACAACGACAATTCCTGCCGCTTCCGTCATTGCCGTGGCAGACGTTACGGCGTTGGCTTTCGCCATTTGGATGGCGCCTCGGAGGGTTGAGAAGCGGGCTGTGAAGGTTCCGAGGGCTTCTCAACGCGAACGCGATTGCCCTTTCGTCCGTCACGCTCGTAGCCGGGCCGGACTTTCCAGCTATCGGGAATCTCGCGCTCGCTGAGCAGAGGAAGCAGAACCGGCTCTTCAAACGGGGAGATTTCGATCAGGGCGAGTTTGCGGAGCCTCTTCTCGTGGAACTTCATGCCGGGCGGGGCTTCAGCGGCCGTGCGCGGCTGGCGGGGCATGCGGTCCACGAAGACGACGATGCCCTCGTCGCCGACACGCGCCAGAATCTCGACCGCCTGCTTGGACAAGGAATTGTCCAGCGGAACGTAGGTCAGGCCGGTGAGTGTGACGTTCCCCGGCGGCGTTGCCATCGCGAGAGCCTGATTAAGATTGGACCAGAAGGCCGAGGCGAATTCCTGATCGTTCTCGCAGAGCCAATCGGCCTCGAAATGGCGTGCTTCGGCATCTCGATAGGCCTGGGCGAGCGTCAATCGCTGAGGTTGACCCGGCTGAGAGAGCGACGGGGCCCCGCTCGACCAAACGTACCAGGCGATTCCGGCGGCGACGGCGAGACATGCCGCAGCGGCGACACTCCATGCGGCCCGGCTGCGCGTCGGGCGAGTTTTTGTCGCGGTGCGGGCGGGCACGTGACCGTTGCCGGACGCGAGGCTTTCGGCCGGGCCATGCTCAACCGGGACGAACAACCGCTGTAGCGAGGTATCGATGCGTTTCTGTAGATCGACGGCCGCGCGCAGCTCTGGCGAGCGAGTCAGGAGATCGTCGAACTTGGCGGACTGATCGGGTGTCAGGCGTCCGTCCGCATAGGCGTCCACCCAGCGCAGGAGCTTTTCGCGTTG
>DATMEE010000025.1:0-7740 GCA_035557035.1 Phycisphaerae bacterium | reverse complement strand
GGGAATCCCGAGCAGCCAAAGCAGGATAATGCCCATGTCGATTCTCCTTCAGTTGACCGGGTTCGAGCGATAGTTCTTCGCGAAGATCACGCCGCGCCAGCGGCCGTCGCGAAGCTGACCGCCTTCAATGGCTGCTGCCGCCGCCGCAAATGCGCCGACGAACATCGCAAGCGTGAGCCAGCCCGCCATGACCGCCGAGAATTTGCGGGTCTCATCGAGGGCGGTCTTCGCCGCATTCACGACCTCGGTTACCCGCGCCTCGGCCTCGGTAGGACTTCGCCCCGTGCGGGCGGCGACGACCTGGGCGAGATAAGTGCGGTCCGCGGCTGAGATGCCTTCCGGACGGCTGAGCGAGCGCGTCATGATCAAGCCGACTTCCCGCCGTGTATCACCGGCGTCCGCCGCGGGCGCTGCCGGGGCAGCACCCTCGCGACGCAGTAGGGAATCCACGAAGTAGTCGGAGGGAGAGCCTTGCGCCGCCGCCTGAGCGCTGCCGGTGGCGGCGCCGGTCGCGGCTCCCGTAGTCGCGCTTCCGAGCAGGGACGTTGTCGCCGTGCCGATCACCAGCACGCCAAACACAGTCCCGAACGCCCAGGCAAGAAACCCGTGGGCGGTGTCGCGGAATGTGACTTCGTCGGACTGCACGCCCGTCCATTTGGTGCGCAGTCGCCCGGCAATGTAGCCCCCGAGCGCCGACGAGATCAGGGCCGTGAGGACAAGGAACGCGCCGGCCGTCCATTTGATCGTGGTCGCGGAGGCGCCGCTATTGGTCCAGGGAGAAATCGACGCAAGGCCTACGGCGCTGCCCAGAGCGATAAAGACGACCGTCATCGCGAGGGCCGAAAGCCCTCCCGCGACGATCGCTGCCCAGGAAACGGCTGAAGTATTCGCATCGGTCGGTTCGACGATCGCCATAACGGACTCCTTTTATGCGGCCTGTTTCGCGTAATCGTTGACCGATGCCTCGGCGATCTCCGAAAGGCCGGCGTCTGTGGCTTTTTCCTGCGCCAGCGTCTCGTCGATGAGGCCCACGGCCTCGCTCAGACCAAGCTCTTCCGCCCAGGTCTTCAACGTTCCGTATCGGGAGATTTCGTAGTGTTCCACCGCCTGCGCCGCAGCGAGTAGACCCGCGTCGATGGCGGGCGATCCCTTGTAATCCTTCGCGATCTCGTCGCCTTCCTTGATGATCCCGTCGATCGCCGGGCATTTCTTTCCCTTCGCGGTCTCGCCGATTTCCTTGAAGATGCGATCGAGGCGCTTCACCTGCCCCTCGGTCTCGCGAAGATGCTTGGTGAAAGCCGCCTTGAGGTCGCCTGCCTGAGCAGCCTTGGCCATCTTCGGCAGCGCCTTCAGGATCTTGTTTTCCGCGTAATAAATGTCTTTCAGCGTATCCAGGAAGAGGTCCTGCAGATTCTTTTCCTTTTTGCGCGCCATGTTTGCCTCCGTTTGGTCCGCTCCCTAACGGTGGCAGGTCCATTTCCGTTCCCGCTCCCCAGCGAACGCGAAAATTTTCTGTACGCGCGTATGCTGCGCTGCATTCATGCAGGAGCGGTGCGCTCCTGATCCGCTTTCAATTTCGCCTATGGTGGCTGGTCGGCGCGGTGAATATAAAAGGCCGGTCTATCGCCCTGTCCGCCTCCTTAGGCGCGGGAGTCACCGGTGATCCGGATCGGCTGACGTCCGATACCCGACATAGCAACGCAATCGACCGCGGCGCGTTGGTGTTCCTGGGTGGCTATTCCATGGAGAAGACCGTGAACAATCAGAATCAAAATCAACGCGAAAACGAGGATCGCCCGGATCAGCAGCAGGGCGGCAACCCGAAGCCCGGCCAGCAGCAGCAACAGCAGCCCGGTCAGGGCGGTCAGCAGGGTGGCGGTCAAGGTGGCCAAGGTGGACAGCAGGGCGATCGCCAGAGCGATCAGGGTGGTCAGAAGCAGAACCGCTAAGTCTCACCGATAACTAGAAAGCCCCAAGCGGGGCTTTCTTTTTATTCGACACGCTCTACGCGAGCGCGGTCAATGCATTCGCAAACGTGCGCTACGGTGTCATCACGACCTTGATGCAGCCGTCCTTCTTGTCGCGGAAGGTCTTGTAGAGCTTGGGCGCGTCTTCCAGCTTCGCGCGATGCGTAATGATGAATGACGGTCGATGTCGCCATTCTTGATGCGCTCAAGCAGGGGCTTCAGATATTTTTGCACATGCGTTTGACCCGACTTGATCGTCAATCCTTTACCCACGACAGCACCAAGCGCGTTTTTAAAGGGGACTTCCGTCCCCGCGACGCCACCAAACTAGTGTCCTCGCGGCCGGAGGTAGAACCGCGGGAAATACGAAGCAGTATTCTCGGCAACCTGCTGGCGCGCCAGAGATTCACAAGTCTCAGCCATCCAAAAGAGAATCCGTTGATGCTCCAGATGACCGATTTGCATCGCAAGCCGCCGAAAACGCGCGGCACGGTCATAGTAGTCGCTTGCGGAAAATGACATGCGCGCAGAACGCGCTCGCGCTTTCCGCGTTCCATCGCCCGAATAGCCGTCGACAAAGTGGAACCTGCGCGGCAGACTTTTCGGCAGGTGGGAGCAGCGTGCGGGACTTCCTAAAGAAACAGAACGTTGCATTCGATCCGGAAGCCATTGAAGTAGGTCCGGGCGTTTGATATGGCGTGGTGGACCGTCGAACAGGCCGTCCCATTGGACGGCTCCAATGACGCAAGAACGATCCTGCGCCATAGACTCGCTCAGTACTCATCGATACCGCCACCGATCGGCCACGGCGATCGGCTCGCTGCGCGGTAATAGCTGCGAGTTCCCTGCACATCGTTCTGGACTCGTCGCCAGCCCGACATAAGCTTTTCAAATGCTGCTTAGCGGATGGATCATAGTCGCCCTAGGCGTGGCGCTGTGGCTATACGGATTGAATACGCGGGGAATGCGGGGGTTTGTCGATTTGCCGGCAAGCCTGCCGCAGTTGGTCACCGATGCACTTCCGAATCTCGAATCCGAAGCCGGCTTCCTGCTCGTAGTGCTCGGGGTCGCCGCAATTCTCTTACCGACGCGACGTTGACGAAGAGGGGGAACCCGGCCCGCCCAGTCTTTACGACCGCGGGGGCTGAACGAGCCGGGTTTTGTTCGCGAGGGGATCGAGAACGCTGGACAATGCGTGCCCCGGAATTCCGTTCCCAACGGAACGGATTTCCGTCGCAGGATGTTTTCGCTTTAGGCGGCCCCCGCGAGAAGTCGCGCCCGAAGGTCGCCTGGCAGGGCCCTGTTCCTGACGCGCAACGTCAGACGGGGCCTTGTCCGATAAAATGCCCGAGAAAAATTATCATGAATTTGTTGTCGGAGATGCGAACCTTCGGCGACGCCGAAGATTAATGAGTGCGGCTCCTCGTTCCCCCAGCCACCCGACCCAGCCGCACAAAGCCCTGCCCGCAAGGCGGGGCTTTGTTTTGCTCGATCGGCATTCGGGCTTGGTCCATTTCCGCAGCATCGGAATGCGGGTTTTGAACTAAAAACCGGATCGCGAGTTGCTGCCGGTTGATCGCTGACAACTATTCTTGCGCCGTCCGGTCCGAGGGAAAAATGGCCGAGCTAAAACTCTCCAGGCAGGAACAAAAAATGATCGAAATAATCCGGGCTAGCGGCGAAGCGAAGGAAGAATTCCTGCTTACCGTTTCGTTCGAGGAAGGGCGTTGGGGAATACTTCTCTCGACGTGGCCCCATGGTGGAAAGAACAAAGGCCACGGACAGGGAGAAACGTTCGATGAGGCGTGGGAAAATCTCTCACCGCTCTTTCGCTAATGAACGGGCTCGATTGGCGTTGGGCGGCCGCCTAGCCAATAATCTCGATCGGCTTCTCGGCCTTGCGCCACTTGCGCAGGATCGGGTGAGGCGCGGCGCCTGTCTGGGTAGAGGCGCGCGCATCAACTCTACCTAAGCGGGCTTGCGTGCCGAGGCGAGGCGTTTCTTCGCCGGCATCTTCATTGCATCGTGGATTGTGAGGACTTTACGCACTTACTGGCGTCGACCGCAGCGCTCGCATTTAGGTGCTCATCGCGTTCACGCAAGGATTGCCGCTCCGCGACCACCTCAAAGGCGCTCGCCATCATCAGCCAGGCTTCCCGCATTTCCTGTTTCGTCTGCGTAGTCGCGACCCGCCGGCATTCAGCGGCTTCTTCCAGATACTCAGCGGCCGTCCGGGACATGGTTGGCTCGGGAGAGCCCCGGCCGGCCGACGACCCTTTGGCCGCCGAACGGACCGGGGGGATCAACGAGATGACGAAAGATGAACGTCTGTTCATCGCCGCCCGTTCCCGGCGAGATGAGAAAATCTTCCCCAGTATGTTTGCTAACCGACTCTAGCTACTCGCTGTTCGTCCTTTCAGAGGGTTGCTGTTCGCGATTGCTAGCCTCGCGTGCAAGCTGAAGCGCCATGAATTCTCGTACGGTCCAGCGATAGCATCGCCGAACTCCTCAGGTTGAGGGGACTTTTCGGATACTGATTCAACGCCGCGGGAAGGCTCAAGTTCCACCACGAGCTAGGAACTGGAACCTACTGTAAGGTCAGCATTTAATTATCAATGCGATACTATTTCGATCTTGTGGACGGCGACCAATTCACTGATCTCGGCGGCGCCGAATATCGGAGTGATGTAGCAGCGCGGCAGGAAGCGATACTCCGCGCGCTCGACAGTAAGGATACGCAACAGCTTCAGCGTTACGATGGGTATTGCTTTATCCGCGTACGCGACCAAAACGGCCGCATCGTCTGCGAAGTGTCGATCGAATAGCGGGGCCGCTGGTTATGTCCGCTATCGAACTCAAGTCCTAACGAAACAGTTTGCCGCGGTCCGGCATTTTGGAACTAAGGGAACGGATAAACCGTTTCGCGGATACCAAAATGGAGGAAACCTCATGAAAATCTTGACCGCAATTGCAGTTCTTGGTGCGCTTACGGCCGGCGCGAATGTCGCGCTCGCCCAGCAGAAATCCGGAACCGACAAACCCTTCTGTATAACGGGCGCGACCAGCGCGAAGGGGGCGGGTGATGAGGAGTGCCGCTTCGACACCATGGCTCAGTGCGAGGCAACAGCGAAGGGCATTGCAACCGCGAAGTGCGGTCCGAATCCAAAGTCAGGGCCGATGAAGAAGTAAAGGCGTAGCGCTGGGCGGTCTTGCTGGACTAGCACCCGTAACTGCTCGCCTAGGCAGGTCCCCGGCGGTTGCCCCCATCGGGGCCTTGTCGCGTGACACGTGTCATGGAACGACTTACGCGCGCGAGAATTATGCTGACACGGCTTCTGTCCCCTTACCCCCATGGCTACGTGGGGAGCCGTACAAAACCCCGCAGGCGCTAGCGGGGTTTTGTCGTCTCACTCGATAATTTCAATCGGCTTTTCCGCTTTACGCCATTTGCGCAGGATCGGATGCGGGGCGTCCGGATCGGGTTGTTTCGCCGCTGGCGGTTTTCGTTTGCCGGCGGACTTGCCGCGGCGGAGCCTTTCCGCCTTCGACATCTTTAGAAGTTGGACGATGGTGAGGACTTCGGACTTTTGCTTGCGATTACGCATTATTTGACTGACGCTGTTACTGACTGAGCGAGGATATAGGAAGCTTATTCACCGGTCGCCAGTTCAGGCATTCCTGGACTTGATGACAAAGCCCTTGCTCGTTTTGCACGCCAGCACTGGTATGTGCGCAGCTCGTGGCCGTGCTTGTGGGGCTCGATCAACACCAGCGCCATCGGACATTTCGATGCACAACGACTTCGACCCGCATGAACAAATACCGCGGCGCCGGTCCCCGCGTTTTGCGCCGGGACCGATGCCGACGCTGGATGATCTACAGCGCGAGTCACGTTGGGTCTGGGTGAACTGCGCACGCCACGGATGCTGGCACCGCTCGCCGATGGCGCTAGCGCCGCTGGTCATTCGCTGGGGCTTTGGCGTCTCAAGCAACCAGCTACGCCGCAGCGCTGTCTGCACAGAATGCGGCCATAGGGGCGCTTCGTTTACGCTCCCGAGTGCCGGCCCCGAACGCAATTGGTACCCGTTTCCTATCAGCGAGATGAAGGTAGCGCGATCGAGCGGGCGAGGGCGGAGGGGATCAGACTTTAAGTGGCCTCATTGTCGCGTGGGATAGCGGACTAGAGCGTGGAGGTCAGCTGCTCGATAGCAAGCGACGCGATGCGCTCGACCTCTGTCTCGCCGGCCTGAACGATTGAGATTATTTTCTGAGCGACAACATCATTGGCGACGGAATACGCGTTTGAGGTAAGGTCCAGACGTTCACAGACGCGGTCGTAGGCTGAAGCCATGACTGCGATCTGATCGGGCTCGAAAGAGTCCCGTTCAAAATCGAACCGCAACGTCAACGCCGCCTCCGGCACAAATCTCAGCGTGCCTTCCCCCAAGAACGAATTATGGCGTTCGACTTTTGGAGTATCCAAATCACAAGGCCGCGAGGGAACGAATTCGAGGCGATCAGCTTGTAAGGCGTCGTAAGAAATCGCCGGAGCGGGTCATGGGGTTCGACGCAACGACGAGACAATCAATAGCTGCTGCGCTGCAGAAGGCGGCCAATTGTTCGACGTTGGCAGCGCAGGCCACCTCACCTCAGTCCCGCGCCCTCTACGTGCACCTGCGGGACTCGTGGATCGAGATTGCGAACAACTTACAAGTGCTTACGGGCGAAGCCGGCCGGAATATTCATATTCGCGACTTGCTCGATCCCGGCGTAAACGGCCCGCGCGGGAATCGTGGACATTAATGGTTGGCTGTTAACGGCCGTTGCTTTCGAGCAACCCCTGGATGCAGCTCAGGAGTTGTTCCGGCGTATAGGGCTTTTGGATAAACTCACCGCCTTCGACAAACAACGCTCGTGTCCCGTCGCTCAAGTAACGCGCCAGCCAAGGGTATGGGCCTGTCCCATACTGCGGATTAGTCAATGGGAACTCGCACTCGCATATGCGCCGGCATTTGGGCTCGTGGCGATTGAGCCGCCGCTCTTTGTTAGAAGCTTTGCGGTCTCAGCAGTTCGCCATCGTCGCGACGTTAGAAATCCGTTGCATCAATGGCTATGCGACACCTTGAAGGCCGGCATCCGTCTCGAAACTGCCGCGCGTTAATCGACGTGCGGTGCGAGGGGCGACGCGTCAAGTGCTCATGATTCAAATGAGCATTGCTAGTCCCGAAAAGGAATACCAAACTCAAGACCACACGTTGAAAGGAACGTTCGCTGGCAACTTGGAAGAGCCGCATTCCGAGTATTAGTCCGGTGAGTATTGCAGGCACTGAAGCTAAAAACGCGTGCGCTTCGATTTCGCCCCGCATTTCAGCTCGAAACGTTGGTGCTGCACCATTCATAGTTCGGCACGCCAAACGAAGCGTAAGTCGGGACAAGCACTCCGAAGAGGCAACGCACGCTCCGCCCTGCGAGGGGAGACCGCTATCGAGGGAGGTGTCTCACTGTCACCGTCGCTTCTCCTTCGTTCCCCCCGTAGAAGAAACTTGCGATAGACGGCAAGCCAATCACCGCGTCGTTTACGTACAAAAATAACTCGCCGTCGCGACGAACGCGGAACGCAGGGCTGATCTGTGTGGACTTTTCCGGACCGGTGCCTGTCGGCTTGTCCGGGTCCATGAAGTATTCGTCTGTCCCTTGGGCGCCAACGCGGCCGACAATCCGAAACCATGGCCGTAGAAAGACTCGTCGAAGAGGTACGCCGAGAAAAAGAGCC